>JAKSPA010000049.1 GCA_024405235.1 Lentisphaeria bacterium | reverse complement strand
GCCGCACCCGCGATCGCACTCAAGCTGAAGGAAAAAGGCATATCAGTTTCCAAGGACCACGTCAGGCGATTGATGAAACAGGAGGGGCTGGTCAGCAAGCAGTTCCGTCCGCGATGCAGAGGCAATTCTACATACCGAAAATTCAACTTCCGCAGCAATAAACTGAAAAGGAATTTCACACAGGAAAAGCCCAATGTATTCTGGGTGAGCGATGTCACATACGCGCGAGTTGACAAGGATTTCTATGCCATCTGCACTTATATGGACCTTTTCTCCCGCAAAATCGTCGGCTACGGGATTGCGCCGGAGAACAACTGCGACCTCGTTTCGCGGACTTTCCTGCAGGCATACGAGGAACGAGGTCGTCCTGAAGGACTCACCGTTCACAGCGATCAGGGAACCCAATACACCGCATTCGACTTCAGGAAGATGCTCAGGACCTTGAAAGTACGTCAGTCTCTCTCTAATCCAGGGACTCCTCATGACAATGCGGTGGCGGAATCCTTCTTCAGCACTATGAAACGGGAGGAACTGTCCCATAACCGCTACGAAAGTTTCGAGCATCTTCAGAAGACTGTTGCCGACTACATTGTCTTCTACAACAGCAAACGACCGCACAGGAAACTCAACTTGCGGACTCCCGACCAATGCGAGATGGATTACGAGAACGCCTGCCGGAACAATTCGGAAGCTGGAAGCAATTGACGGAAGTAGCTCGCCCCTGTATCTAAGAAAATGCGGACTGTCGACCTGCGTGTCCCGAAATATGCGATGACATGCATGAAACATCCTGCTGCGCAATACATAACAAAAAACGCGACTTTCGGGGCGGGACCAAAAAGTCCGTACCGAAAGTCGCGGTAACTGCAGATGGTCGGAGCAGGGGGATTCGAACCCTCGACCTAATGGTCCCAAACCATTCGCGCTACCAAGCTGCGCTATGCTCCGATTCCTGTCAACTTGCATAATATAGCATTACTGATGCGAACGTCTAGTTTGGGTTTAAGAAATTTAGCAAAAAAGTGATTAATATTTGAAAACAGCGATAGAGAATGTGGTCTGTCGTATATATAAGGATAAGCGACAATTGCCATTTTGTTCCAAAATAAAACGAAACGGTCCTCGATGGCGGAAATCATTCAAAAAGGCGTCTGGCGGGACGGAAAAACGGCATGGAAAAAAGCGGAAATCGTCCAGAAGGGGCCTGGGAGGCCCTCTGCTGCATTCGAGGTCTTTTTAGGCATATATATACCTTGATGGCAAAAGGCATCAAAATACGGCCTTTTTTGAGCATATTGTATAAAGATTTCAAAACAACTCTGGCGTGTGCGGTGCGAGAACAGTTGGCTGAATGGCTGGATTCTGGAGTCTCCATGTGAGTCTTGTGAGACGAGTCATAGGCGTGTCGTTTTCCACGGCATGTCGGACCGCTGGCAGTGTGCCTGTCAGGACAAAGAGTTTTTTAGCGCGAGTGATTGCGGTATAGAGAAGATTGCGTTGAAGCATGACATAATGCTGTCCAAGCAGCGGTGTCACGACAGCCGGAAATTCGCAGCCCTGTGATTTGTGGATAGTAATAGCGTATGCATGAAGTAGTTGCGAACATTCGTTTGCGTTGTAATCTGCTGACAATTGATCGAAAGCCACTCTAAACGACTTGTTTTCGAGATTGACGGCGATGATTCGTCCGAGATCGCCATTGAATACTTGTTTATCGTAATTGTTTTTGGTCTGCATGACGCGATCGCCGAGCCTGAAGATTCTTTGAAACTCTGTTCCGTTCAGCGTCAGTTCAGGTTTTTCGGGTGAAGGAGGATTCAGAATCTCCTGAAGTCTCTTGTTCAGTGCGATTGTGCCGCATTCGCCCTTTCTCATCGGCGTAAGGACTTGTATGTCTTCAAGTGGATCCAGTCCAAAGAATTGTGGAATGCTTTTCGCGCAAAGCGCCGCGATGAAATCCTGACATTCCGTCGGAACGGATTTGTCATAGAAATAGAATTCGCCGACAGTGCCTTTCGGTGGATTCTCAAGATTCGGAATACGTCCGACATTCACATCGTGAGCGCTTGTGATGATTCGGCTTCCTTCCTTCTGGCGATAAATCTGGTTTAGCGAGACGACAGGAATACGTCCGCATTCGAGGAGATCGTGAAGGACGGCGCCTGGCCCGACGGACGGCAGCTGGTCCTTGTCGCCAACGAGAACAAGCCTTGTTTCTGGCGAGATCGCGGCCATGAGATTCTTTGCCAGCGAGAGCTCCAGCATGGATACTTCGTCGACGACCAACAGATCGCATTCAAGGGGGGTGTCCTGATCGAAGACGAAACGATTGTTTTGCGGATTGTATTGCAGTAGTCTGTGAATAGTGCTTGCTGGGACGGTCTTTGCGGATTCTGACAGGCGTTTGGCGGCGCGTCCTGTCGGCGCCGCGAGTTTGATGCGCCATTTATTAGCCGTGGCGATGTCAACGACCCTCCTGATGACAGTAGTCTTTCCGACGCCAGGCCCTCCCGTGATAATTGAAATAGGGGATTCGAGTGCGGTTCTGACCGCTTCCCGCTGTTCATCGTTGAGGACGATATCTCCTGGACGCTGAGGCAGTTTGGCAAGCATGGAGAATGGCGGAAATTTGTTGAAAAGATGCGCGTGAATGAATCTTGCCAGTTTTTTTTCATCGGCGGCCATGATCGGAAGATAGCACAATGGCTCCTGTGAATCTGGAAATTGCAGAGCGATGATTATTCCGCATGCAATCGCTTCATCGAATCCCTTTTCGATGTTTTCGTGTGGCAGCATGAGAAGTTTTGCCGCATCATCCATGAGGCGGCTTTTGGGAAGATAGACATGTCCGAGCAGACTCGCCTGATCAAGAGTGTATGCCAATCCTGAAGCGATGCGGACATTCGCATCCTGTGCGATGCCTAGTGAATTTGCGATTTTATCGGCGGAAAGGAATCCGATGCCTTCAATATCTCTAGTCAGGCGATATGGATTCCCCTTGACGATCTGCGAGGCGCTCTGCGGTTCATAATATGAAATGATTTTCTGCGACATGGCCGGAGAGAGTCCGAGGCCTTCCAGAAAGATGAATTCAGCACGATTCACGGAGGCCTTCGCCCATGCCTCCAGAATGCTCTGGAAGCGTTTTTCGCCAATGCCGGGAACCTCTCGCAGGCGTTCTGGCGCATGGTCCAGCACATCCAGCGTGTTTTCGCCGAAACGCGCGACAATGATCGACGCCATCGATTCGTTGATTCCAGGAAGAATGCCGCTTGCGAGATAGCGTTCGATGCCGGATTTGGATTTCGGCAGGAGCACCTTCGAATTTTCCACAAGAAACTGCCGTCCGAATTTCGGATTGTCTGTCCAGTGCCCCTGTACGTGCAGTTCGACGCCAGGCGTTGCTCCAGCAAGATTTCCTGCGAGACAGGCCTCTTTTTTGCCATCGGCGCGCTTTAGGACAAGAACGCCGTAGCCGTTTACCGTGTTTTGGAAAATAGTCCGCAGAACCTGTCCTGTCAATTCGGTTTCTTCCGGCAGAGGTCCTTCGGGCACTTCATACAATCTCGGAGTGGTTATGAGGCCTTTTTTTCTGTCCAGTTTTTCTTTCAGCCAATCAGGAAGTGGCTTTTTACGTTTCGATTGGTTCGAAGTGGGCATTTTTTTCAATGAATTCTATGCGGGTGGTCGTTTTCCGTATTATAGTTTAGATGGTACATTTTGTCGGTGAATTTCACGATAATTTACCTTAGTTTTTTCTTTTCCGCGAATAAAGAGCATCGGCGGCACTCTGCCGTGCCTCTGTTTTGTTAAAAAAGACCATGCTTCCACAAAACATAGATGTGAATCTCGAAGCCCTCCCGAAGATGGACTTCTCTATCAAGCGTCTGGGCAGGCCGACGTTAAAGTCGCCTTTGCGGAATGCCATTTTCGTAGATGACGACGAGCGAATCTGCTACTGCGCAGACGCAGAGCGCAATCGTCAGTTCCTGAAAGAGCACAATGCCATGCCGTCCTTTCTTGCGGCAGGACCGCGCAGGCAGATCTTCCACGATCCGTCCTGGACGCGCGTCGGCATTGTCACTTGCGGCGGACTGTGTCCTGGTCTTAACGATGTCATAAAGGGATTGGTGAATACGCTGTGGTATATCTATGGCGTGGACAACATCTTCGGTATAAAATATGGCTACATGGGACTCAATCCGGCCTACAAGCTGAGTCCTTTGGAACTAAATCCGGACGTGGTGGACGACATCCATTCGGAAGGCGGTTCGATTCTCGGTTCTTCAAGAGGCGAGCAGCCCACTGATGAAATCGTCAAGACGATTGACCGTCTGAACATCAACATCCTTTTCACGATAGGCGGAGACGGCACGCAGCGCGGCGCGCACGCCATTGCGGAGGAGTGCATGAAGCACCATGTCGATTGCAGCGTCGTCGGCATTCCGAAGACGATCGACAACGACTTGAACTTCATGGACAAGACCTTCGGCTTTGAAACGGCAGTCCAGGCGGCTGCGAACATTCTGAGCTGTGCTCACAACGAAGCGAAGGGCGCGTTCAACGGCCTGGGACTTGTCCGCTTGATGGGCCGCGATTCTGGATTCATAGCCGCCTATGCCTCTCTGGCGAACTCCGTGGCGAACTTCTGCCTGATTCCCGAAGTGCCGATTGGTCTGGAAGGTCCTGGCGGTCTTCTCGAGGCGCTGGAGCTTCGCATGGCCCGCAAGCAGCACGCCCTGATGGTGGCCGCCGAAGGCGCGGGACAGGAACTGCTGGAAGGCGAACGTCAGATCGACAAATCCGGCAACGTGCTCCACAGCGACATAGGTGTCTTCCTGAAGGACAGGATCAAGAAGCATTTCGCCTCCAAGAATCTTGACATTTCAATAAAATACTTTGATCCGAGCTACGAGATACGCAGCCTTCCCGCCAACGCAAACGATTCGATCTTCTGCCTGCATCTCGCGCAGCATGCCGTCCATGCCGCCATGGCAGGCATGACCGATCTAGTGGTCGGCAACTGGCAGGGCTATTTCACATACGTGCCGATCACTTTGGCCACCAGCGCCAGACGCAAGGTCGATCCGGTTGGACAGCTATGGCAAAGTGTTCTTCTCACGACGCGTCAATCCAAATTCATGGATGGACAATGCGGAGAGGGTTCCAAGGCGACCGAAACGCAAAAATAGCCTGGCAAAGGAGTGACGCAACAATTTTCAGACGCGAATTCCCGCAACAACAAAACAACACAAATCAAAATGGCAGTAGAACTAAAAAAATCATGCTTGCACGACCTGCTGAAATACGCGGTTGACGAGCGCGCGAGTGACTTGCACATTCGCGAAAACAAGAATGTCCAATTACGCATAGATTCCAATCTCGTACAATTGGATTTTGAAGTCGACACGAAACTCTTCGATCAGTTCTGTCAGGACATAGTTCCCAAAGGGAAATACGATGAATTCACCGAAAAGGGCGATTTGGATTTTGCATGGCAGGAACCAGACGCAGGTCGTTTCCGTGTGAATCTTCACCTCCAGCGTGGCAACCGCGGCATCACCATGCGCTACGTCAAGAGCAAGGCGCCGACCGTCAAGGAAGCAGGACTGCCCGAAATCCTGAAGGAGATTGCCTCCAACAGCAACGGCATCATCTTCATCACGGGAACCACAGGTTCTGGTAAGTCGACCACCATGGCCGCAATGCTCGACTTCATCAACACGACTTTCCAGAAACACATCATCACCATTGAAGATCCTATCGAATACACCTTTGAGGACGACAAATCGTTCTTCGAACAGCGCGAAGTCGGTCTGGATGCAGAATCCTTCGACTCCGCACTGGTCCATGCGCTGCGTCAGGATCCAGACATCATCGTCGTCGGTGAAATGCGCAACCGCACGACCTTCGAAACTGCGCTTGCCGCTGCTGAAACCGGTCACATGGTCATCACAACGCTGCATACAAAAGACGCTCCGCAGTCCATCAACCGTATTCTCGACATGTTCACAATCGAAGAACGCGATTCCATCCGCAAGTCCCTCTCAGAATGCGTCAAGGCAATCATCTGCCAGCGCCTTGCGAAGAAGGCCAGCGGCAAGGGCGTCGTGCCTATCACCGAAGTCATGATCAATGCGCCTATCGTGAAGAAACTCATCTTCGACGGACGCATCGACAAACTCCAGCAGGCTATCGAGGCGAATGAGGAAATGGGCATGATGACCTTCAACCAGTGCCTGCTCAAACACTACAATTCGGGCGACATCTCGGAAGAGAAGGCGCTCGAACTCTCGGACAATCCGCAGGCTCTGAAGATGAACTTCAAGGGCATCTTCCTCACCGATTCCGGCGGTATCATTCAGTAATCGAACAACTGGCCAAAGCGTGGACGCCGCCTGAGAAAATCGACGGCGTCTGCGCATGGCTTTCCACTGCAAATGTCACCATCGTCAGGGCCAATTAAATTATCTGCAAGGAGACGCAAGAAACTTCTGGCGGTTCTTGACGGCAGCGGACGCCAAACGCGTGTCAGACGGCATCGGCAGGTCGGTCGAGCCGCTGCATTTTGCGTGGCGATATTCGTATTGATGTCGCTTTGGATTGTTCTTAGTGTGCTTCACGAATATATTTTCTGACAATTTCATAACCTTTTAAGTTTTTCTCGCAGTTAGAGATCTGATTAAAATACAACCGAACAAGAAGCCCGCCGAACTTCACTGTCGGCCAACTTCCCAATCCAAAAAGAAAAGAAGACAAAAAAATATTCATCGGTTTGTTAGCTGCAATTGCAATCATCGTTGGTTTCATCATCGTGTGCATAATGATCAGCTATTTCGGCACCTGGCTTCAGGCCATGTCGTCCGGCGCGCACATCTCATTCGCGCGGTTGCTCATGATGACTCTGCGCCATGTGCCTTCGTCGCTGATCGTGCGTTCGTACATCCAGTTGCGCAAGGCTGGTCTTACGACGATTTCCACCGACGAACTGGAAAGCCACTACATGGCTCACGGCAATGTCGAGCGCGTCGTCAACGCTCTCATCGCTGCGGACAAGGCCTCTCTGGGCCTGACCTTCCGTCAGGCCGCCGCAATCGATCTGGCGGGACGCGATGTTCTCGAGGCCGTCAGAACCAGCGTCAATCCGCGCGTGATCGACTGTCCGAAACGCGGCACCGACCATGATACTCTGGACGCCGTCGCAAAGGACGGTATTCAACTCAAGGTACGTGCGCGCGTCACCGTGCGAACGAATCTCGAACGTCTTGTCGGCGGTGCCACGGAAGACACCATCATCGCCCGTGTCGGCGAAGGCATCGTCACTACGATCGGTTCCAGCACCTCCTACAGCGCCGTTCTCGAGAATCCCGACAACATCTCCCAGCGTCTGCTTGAGAAGGGACTGGACTCCGGCACCGCCTTCGAGATTCTATCCATCGACATCGCGGACGTTGACGTAGGCGACAACATCGGCGCAAGACTGCAGGCCGATCAGGCGGAAGCCGACCGCCGCGTTGCACAGGCCAAGGCGGAAGTCCGTCGTGCAGCTGCCGTCGCCGCCGAACAGGAAATGCGTGCGAAGGTTCAGGAGATGCAGGCGCAGGTTGTTTCCGCGCAGGCTGAAGTTCCTCTTGCCATGGCGGAGGCTCTCAAGAGCGGCAAGCTTGGCGTGATGGACTACTACCGCATGGAAAACATCAAGTCCGATACCGACATGCGTAGAAACATCGCAGGCGAATCGCCCGCGGAAAATTAATTTGCAATGAGATATGTATTCATTGTAATCTGGCTTGGCTTCGTGCTCAAGGCGATCGTCACGGCGATGCGCCACGGGAAGAATCAGAGCCGACAGGATGATGCTGCTCCGCCATCGGAGCAGGTTCCCAGCACCGTCTTCTTCTACTGGGGACAAACGCTTGTCTTGCCGAAATTCGTCGATAGGCAAGACGCGTTTGTCAAGAAGCATCTAGTTGATGTTTACCAGCAGATGGTGGATTTCTATTTCATGAAATTCACTAATGGCGGCGAAGGCGACTATGTGCTGACGCTTCAAGAGCATCGAACGCTTGCTGTCGGTGGCATAGACGACGGGCTTATCGCCGAATTGCGAGAGGACGCGCAATGCACGGCCGCCGAACTGGTTGCGAAAGGCTTGGACGATGATGCCGATTCCGCTGATGGCGGTGGCTTTGATGGTGGTGTCGGCGAATGGTCTGAGACGGTGATTTCTGTTTCCGACGACACATACGCGCCGAACGCCCCTGCCAGAGACGAGCACGCGGGCGAGTCGTATGCGGCGCCGATGCCGCCGCCGCACGAGTCGCCGATGGCTGGCACGATGATGGCTTCCGGTGCTCACGCCGACAGCCATGTCGCGCCAGTGAATGTCAAGGACACTCTGCCTGAACATGGTCCGTCCATGGCGGCCAAGCACGCCGACAGCCATATCGCGACGACTGAGGCCGAAAAGACGCCCATGACGACAGGACATTCCACTGTCCGCAGGAGTCCATACTCATCCATCATTCCGCATGGAGAGAAGGAACTCCAGAAGGCCATGGTGCTCAAAGAGATATTAGGCGATCCCAAAGGGCTTCAATGACAGTTGTTTCACTCATTCCCGTTGACGACTACGTTCCGGCCGCGCTTGAAGATGCGCTGGAACGTGGTCTGGCGCCATTTGGCGGAATGGGTGGCATTGTAAGGCAGGGCGACCGTGTGCTTTTGAAGGTCAATCTTCTTGCGCCCGCTCGCCCTGACGAAGCGGTGACCACCCATCCAGAAGTCGTCCGTGCGGTAATCCGTCTGGTCCGCCGTGCCGGTGCGTCGCGCATTCTGGTCGGCGACGGCCCTGGTGTCGGCGGAACCGCCGAAAACATGCGTGCCTGCGGAATTCAGTCGGTATGCGACGAAGAGGGCGCGGAGTGCGCTGTCTTTGACGAAACGGCGCTTTTCGAGAATCTGGAGAATGCGATTGGCAAGCATCTTGAACTGACAAGCCATCTAAAGGATGTCGATGTCGTAATAACGCTTCCCAAAGTGAAGACACATGTCCAGATGGGCTACACGGGAGCGTTGAAAAACCAATATGGTCTGATTCCAGGCACGCAGAAGGCGCAATACCATTTCAGACTCCAGGACCGTGACAGGCTGTCGGATCTGATGATCGACATCAACCGCACCGCCGACGTGAAACTCGCTGTGATGGATGCGATAGTCGGCATGGAAGGGCAGGGGCCGCACGGCGGTTCGCCTCGAAAGATAGGCGCCTTGATCGTAGGTACCGATCTTGCAGCGGTTGATGTTGTCGCCTGCAATATAATCGGTTTCGATT
>JAKSPA010000048.1 GCA_024405235.1 Lentisphaeria bacterium | reverse complement strand
CGATTCCAGACGGTATGACGAGCAGTAGCGAATGAGCGTACACCGCTGGCAGCACTCGTGGAAATGCTGCGCAGCTAGGCCCCGCGGGGACGTTTTGCAAGTGTAGATTGCACGCAAGAACGCCGTGTGATCCGTGGCATAGAAATCGCCAGAAGCGGCATTCGGAAGATGCCGCCGAAGTTGAGTCGCACGCTGATTCTTGCGCCGAAATACAGCCGAACGGAGGTCCGCGAACGGATTAGAATCCGTCTGGACGAACGTCTCAAGGGCGGTTTGGTCGAAGAGGTCCGTCAAATGAATGCCAATGGCGTGTCGTTTGAAAAACTGGACTGGTTCGGTCTTGAATACAGATATGTCGGACGCTATCTGTCTGGAGCGTGCACGTACGAAGAAATGCATGACGAACTTCTGACGCAGATTCGCCAGTTCGCCAAACGCCAGGACATCTGGTTCAGAAAAATTGAAAGGGAAGGGCACTTGATACACTGGATCGAAGGCGGAGATTTTTCCGTTGCCGCCGCTTTGGTGTCCGAATTTCTAAAACAGTAAACAGTAAAGAGGATATATTAAGCAAAATTCTCTGAAAAAAAACTTTCAACTCCTTGAGGGGCGCGATGTACTGGTATATCAAATACCCATTAATAGTCATTCTTGTTCTCGGCGTGCTGGGAATATCCTGTCTCTTGTGGCGTTCATGCCTTCCCAAGACTCCAGAGCCGACTACTGTCGTCGCACAATCCAATAATACGCCTGCGACGCAAAAGACGGACGAACCGACCGTGCCGGATACTGTCGTGGAGAAGACAAATCCTTCTGGCAACGTCGCTACGCCAAAGCCTGTTCAGCCAGTCATCGGCGTGGAAGAACGCCTTCTTGCCGCACAGCAGCAGTTCGATCACGGAATGCTTGAGGCGGCGCGCACGATCGCACAGCAGGTGCTGAAGAGGCCCGATGTCGTCGAATTCGATCCGACATGGCGCAGAGCCGCCGAATTCATCGACATGGTCAACAAGCGGCTTATGAATTCATCCGCTCCAGCCACTGAAAAGCAGTTCTACCGCGAGGTCAAGGGCGATTCTCTCGCACGCATCGCCAGCACGCACTACACGAGCATCGGCGCGCTGATTCGATGCAACGAAGGCTTGCGCAGAGACGACGGACGCGATCCGATAGTTCGCCCCAGCCAGACGCTGTGCTATATTCAGGGCACGTGGTCGATTCGCGTTTCCAAACAGCACTACATCCTCATGCTCTTTTTGAACGGTGAGCTCTACCGTATCTGGAGCGTTGGAATCGGTCGCGAAAATCGCACTCCGATCGGCACTTTCGTCATCGCCGACAAATTGGCGAATCCCGCATGGACGCCGCCGGGCCGTTATATTCCCGCAGGCGATCCGGAGAACGTCCTGGGCACCCGCTGGCTGAAATTGACGCCTACGGGCGAAACGGACGTCAGTCTCGAAGGCTATGGCATACACGGCACCACGGAGCCTGATACCGTCGGCACCAGTTGTTCGCTTGGCTGCGTCAGACTGCGCAACGAAGAGGTCGAAGAACTCTTCGATTTCATTCCCACGCCGGGAGGCACGACACCGCCTGTGCGCGTGATCATAGAGGAGTAATCTTCTCATGGCGGAAGGCAAGCTTGATTTCGCCGAGCCGATTCTGGAACTCGTGCATCGTGCAGAGGCGCTGCGCCGTCATGCCTCGCAGCGTAATCTGCGCATAGAACGCGAGTTGGATGAACTCTTCCAGCGGATAGAAGGAGTGGAGGAACGGTACCAATCCAGCCTTACGCCGTGGCAGAAGGTCCGTCTGGCACGGCATCCGATGCGTCCGCATCCGCAGTATTTCTGCAGGATGATATTCACGGATTTTCTTGAACTGCACGGTGACAGACGATATGGAGACGACTGGGCGGTCGGCGGCGGTTTCGCCATGCTCGGCAAACAGCCCGTCATGGTCATTTTCACGCGAAAGGGCCATAATCTCGAACAGTATCTGATCAACCATTTCGGCTGCCCGGAACCGGAAGGCTATCGCAAAGCGCTACGTCTTATGAAACTGGCGGAAAAGGCGCAATGCCCTATTGTCACCATTGTTGACACGCCCGGCGCCTATCCTGGCATATCGGGCGGCGAACGCCATATCGGAGAGGCTATTGCCGTCAATCTCCGCGAAATGTTCAGACTGACCGTGCCGATTCTCTGTGTGATCACGGGCGAGGGCGGTTCAGGCGGCGCATTGGGACTGGCGATCGGCAACCGCGTGCTGATGCTTTCGAACGCGTACTATTCGGCAATCACTCCAGAGGGTTGCGCGGCGATTCTTTGGCGTTCGGAAGAGAAGACCGCCGAGGCGGCAAAGGCTCTGAAACTGACTGCCGACGATCTCTTGAAACTCAAGGTGATCGACGAAATCATACAGGAGCCTCTTGGTGGCGCGCACTGCAATCCGGGAGAGGCTGCTGCGATTCTGAAGAACGCTCTCATCAGAAATCTCAAACTTCTATGCAAGAAGTCTCCGTCCCGTCTCAAAGACGAACGATACAGACGTTTCCGTGAAATGGGTGTCGTGAAGGAGAAATGATTGCATTTGACACGATTTCAATGATTTTTACGCAGAAGGAGACAAACAAATGCCCATTACAGAGATTCTAGAAGAAAATGCACGGAAATTCGGTGCTGATGTAGCGCTTGTGGAAATCAATCCGCAGGAGATGGAAAAACGCAAGATGTCCTGGCGGGAGTATTCTCTCATCGAATCCAGTCGCGTTGATTCCTTCCGTTCCGAGATGACATGGGCGGAATTCGATGCGAAGGCGAACAGACTCGCCAATTTCCTTCTGACACGCCGCATGCCGCGCGGCACGAAGGTCGGCATTCTTCTCATGAACTGCCTTGAGTGGCTTCCAATCTATTTTGGCATTCTCAAGAGCGGATGCATGGCCGTTCCGCTGAACTTCCGATACACTCCAGATGAAATACGCTACTGCCTCGATCTGGCGGATGTCGATATGCTGATTTTCGGACCGGAGTTCATTGGCCGAATCGAAGAGATCTGCGACAGGCTCCCGCGTCCGTGCACGCTGCTTTATGTCGGCGGTGACTGCCCGACTTTCGCAGAGTCATACAACGCAATGGTCGAACACTGCTCTGACAAACCATGCGGAATCAAATTGGCCGACAGCGACGATGCCGCGATTTACTTCTCGAGCGGCACCACTGGTTTCCCGAAGGCGATTGTCCACAAGCATCGCAGTCTGATGCACTCCTGCAAGGTCGAGCAGAACCATCATGGTCAGACAAAGGACGATGTCTTCCTCTGCATCCCTCCGCTCTATCACACTGGCGCGAAGATGCATTGGTTCGGCAGTTTTCTTGTGGGTGGCAAGGCGGTTCTGCTGAAGGGCATCAAGCCCGAATGGATCATCAGAACGGTCTCGCAGGAGCACTGCACAATCGTTTGGCTGCTCGTTCCGTGGGCGCAGGATATTCTCGACGCGATCGAACGCGGCGAGATAGAGCTTAGCAACTACGAATTGGACCAGTGGCGTCTGATGCACATCGGCGCTCAGCCTGTTCCTCCAAGCCTCATTAAACGCTGGAAGTCATATTTCCCGAATCATCAATATGATACGAACTACGGCCTCAGCGAGTCCATCGGACCGGGCGCCGTGCATCTCGGCGTGGAGAACATAGATCATGTCGGTGCCATCGGCGTACCAGGCTATGGCTGGCAGACGATGATCGTCGATGAAAACAAGAATCCCGTCAAGCCTGGCGAAGTCGGCGAACTGGCTCTGAAGGGCGACGGCGTCATGACTTGCTACTACAAGGACGAGAAGGCGACGAAGGAGGTCCTGAAGGACGGTTGGCTCTTCACGGGCGATATGGCGAAGATGTCCGAAGATGGCTTCATCTATCTTGTCGATAGAAAGAAGGACGTCATCATCACTGGCGGCGAGAATCTCTATCCCGTCCAGATAGAGGATTTCCTGCGGAAGAACAACGCCATCAAGGACGTCGCCGTCATCGGTCTTCCCGATGCGCGTCTCGGCGAAATAGCCGCCGCGATCATAGAGATCAAGCCAGACTTCACGCTCACAGAAACGCAGGTCAACGAGTTCTGCATGGCGCTGCCGCGCTATCAGCGTCCTCGCAAGGTGATTTTCGCGGCCGTTCCGCGCAATCCGACAGGCAAGATCGAGAAGCCGAAGCTCCGCAAGATGTACGGCGGCGACCAGTTGGTCGCAAAGCAGAACGAGATTCAGTAGGTCAGATATTCATGACCAGCCAGACGATGTAGGCCGCGTATGATATGAACAGCGCGGCCCCTTCCCAGCGCTGGATCTTCTTGCCCGTGATCATCATGAGCGTCATCATGATGGTCACGGCTCCCATCACGGCCAGATCCGTTGCCTGTATGTTGTTCGCGCGGATCGGCGTGATGGCTGGCGCTATTCCGAGAATAGCCAGAATATTGAAGATGTTCGAACCCACGACGTTGCCGACCGCGATGTCGGTTTCGCCCTTGAATGCTGCGACGGCTGATGTCGCCAGTTCCGGCAGGCTGGTGCCGACGGCGACGATCGTCAGACCGATGACCGCATCGGAGACATTAAATGCCTTTGCCGCGAAGATCGCTGCATCCACGAACAGTTTCGCACCGAATACGAGTGCGCCTACACCGCCCACGACGAATACTGTCGCCAGCCACATTGACAGCGGCTTTTTGGCAGATGGCTCGTCCGTTGCGTTTTCGGTCGGTCGTTTCATTGCGTCGCGAATGTTGACGCACATGAATAATGCGAAGAATGCCAGAAAGACGAATGCGCAGAGACGGTTTATTCCATGAAAGTATATGACGAAGAATGCAACCAGAGCGCTTGCGATGAGCAGAATCGGCGTATCGACGCGGAGTATCTTGCGGTTGACCGTCATGGGGGTGATCATGGCGGAAAGCCCTAGGATGAGCGCAATGTTGCAGATGTTCGAGCCAATGACATTGCCGAGGCTGATGTCGCCTACGCCTTTGAGCGCCGAATCGATGCTCACCACGAGTTCAGGCGCGCTTGTGGCGAATGCGACAAGCGTCAGGCCTATGATGGCGGTTGGAATTTTCAGCACTTCGGCAATGCGGACGCCGCCGCGAACTAGAAAATCGGCGCCATAGGTAAGAAGAGCCAGTCCGACGATGCCGAGAATTGTCTGGAGAATGATTTGCATGGTTCGTTTGCGATCAGTCAATTAGCAGAAAGGGAACGGGGGAGTTTTCCTTCATGGAAGAGGGCAGGCCAAAGGCATTGAAATAGGCTTCTTCAAGTGGAATCCATCGCGTCCTGAACGCTTCGGCCTGCGTGGCACCGTTGCGAGAGATGATTCGGCGGAGCTGCTCGTCAGGAGAGATGTCGACGAATATCTTCATATCGGCGTATTCTCCGAAACGCGGATGCATCGAATATGCGCCTTCGACAATGCGCCATGCGGTTGATGAGATGGTGCGCCTTTCGGTGATTTCCATCTCGTGGCAGTTGAAACGTCCGTAGGAAAAGGCCGCTTCTTTTCTTATGAAAGGAAGCACCTCTTCCGCAAAACGTTCGTAGTGGACGTTGCCGCCTGCTTCGGCAAAGCGTTCGCGTGCCCTCAGATCGGGCGTCAGGAAGAAGTCGTCCATGTGAATGACATCGGCGCGGATTGCGTCGCCGAGGGCGGCGGCAAGCGTCGTCTTTCCTGCCGCCGAACGACCGTCTATGCAGATTACGCGCGTTGAAGAGCATGGTGGAAGAGTTTCCATGCTCTGGAGAATGCGCTGTAGTTGGAGGTCGGTCGTCATCTATGCGCTAGAGAGCAAGCATGCGTTCGATTGGTTTTCGTGCCTTGTCCATCAGCTCCACGGGAAGTTCGATCTTCTCCTCATGCTTTTCAAGCGCGTTCAGGACCTTCTCGAGAGTTATCTTCTTCATGTCCGTGCATGTCGTCAATGGCTCAAGCGGATGGAAGGTCTTGGTCGGATTCGCCTTGCGAAGCTGATGGAGAATTCCATGTTCGGTTCCGATGATGAATTCGTCGCAGTCGGATTTCGCGACATAGCTGATCATGCCGCCCGTGGAAAGCGCCGCATCGGCCAGGGCGACGACTTCCTGTTGGCATTCAGGATGGACAAGCAGTTTCGCTTTGGGATACTGCTTGCGGATGCGCATGACGTCTTCTGGCTGTATGCGGTTGTGGACGGGGCAGAAGCCTGGCCACAGCGTCATTTCGCGCGAGAGCTTCTTCGCAGTGTTCGTGCCGAGATTTCTGTCGGGCAGGAAGAGGACCTCCTTTTCGGGCGGGAGGCTCTTCAGGACTTTGTCCGCATTGGCCGACGTGCAGCAGATGTCCACCAGCGCCTTTACTGCCGCAGTGCTGTTGACGTATGCCACAAGAACCGCGTTCGGATGCGCCTGGCGGTATTTGGCCACTTCTTCAGGAGTCGCCATGTCCGCCATCGGACAACCAGCGTCGGGAGCGGGCAGAAGGACTTCCGAATTCGGTGAGAGGATTTTTGCTGTCTCTGCCATGAAACGCACACCGCAGAAGACGATTAGCGGCGCCTGGATCTCTTTCGCCTTTATGGAAAGTGCCAGTGAGTCGCCAACGAAATCCGCTATGTCCTGAACGTCGGGAGTGACGTAGTTGTGCGCAAGGATGACTGCGTTGTTCGATGCTTTCAGTTCCTTTATCCGTGTGATGATGTCCATTGCGAGTCCTTGTGGTGTTTGCGTGGCGTAAAGGCGCGTTTGAAGATATTATAGTCCTGGAATCGAATTCAGCGATTCGTCCACCTTTCCCATGTTGAAAAACGTATTGCGGATGGTGATTTCGTCAAGATCTGGAAAGGCTTCCTGGCAAGGCAGTTCTTGTCTGGTCAAAGGTTCGCAATGACCATCAAGGAATGCCGTTACGCATTTTGCGTCGCCTTTAATACCATGCCTGAAGAATGCCGCTCGGTTCGTGCCGTAGGCGTTTCCGGTGGCATGTAGTCCGGAGGGGTTTGTCGTGTAGCAGTAGTAGCAGAGATGACCGTAGTTCTCTACAAGCATGGAGGTCGCTGCCGGCACGGAAAATTCTGTTGTCTTGTAACTGCCGTTGCCGCGATTGGCGATAAGATAATTCAGCCCATAGTTCGTGGTTATGTCCGAATCCTGAAATTCATCAGGGCAGCGTAGAACTTTCAATGAGCCGCCGAGATATTCTGTCACAAGATCGTCAAGCCAGTTCTTGGCGGTTATTGTTTCTCCACGGCGATTCTTTGCATCTCCATTGGGATTGACGTTGTTGAGGCAGGGCAGGTAGTCGTCGTAGTCAACGGAATAGCATATAAATGCCAGCCCCAGTTGACGTATGTTCGACATGCACGGCGTTGTTTTCGATGTGTAGCGTGCTTTGCTGATCGCCGGCAGAAGAAGGCCGGCCAGAATGGATATTATGAGAATGGAAACGAGAAGTTCTATCAATGTGAATGTGTGTCTTTTCATTTTCATGCTGCAAGGGCGCGCTTAGATTGGATTATGTACATAATGTAAATGCAGATTCAATTCTCAATTCATATTTCTCAATTCTCAATTAATTTTTATGGAGGCCGTTTACACCGCCGGAACTAGTAAGAGCCATGGATGCCTAGAGGGCCAGACCGTGGCTGCCTATTACATCGCCTGAACTGCTAAGAGCCATGGTTCATTCCACGGAGCAAGCTCCGCGGCACGCAACGAGCGCGGCTAGAACTGGCTGGAATCGATAGAAAGGCTAGAACTGGCTGGAATCGATAGAAAGGCTAGAATAGCTAGAATAGAGCAAAAAAAGAAATTTTTTGCTTATTTTTTTACAATTGTCCTTGACAAGATAATAAATGTCATTTATAATAAATAAACGGAACTAAACTTTTGCGTTTTTTCTTTTATTTCGACAACCAAATAGTAGAGGAGTCAAAATGAGCGACGATCTGACAAGCAAACTTGCAATTGACGGCGGAGTGGCATTGAACTCTGAGCCGTTCCCACTGTGGCCTGTGTATTCTGAAAAGACCTATCAGATGCTGGCGGAGCCACTGCGCACCGCGAAACTGAATTACTGGAGCGGTCCTTACGGCAAGCAGTTCGAGAAGAATCTGGCCGATTGGCACAATGCGAGCTATTGCGTGACGACTGTCAACGAACACGGCGCCTTCCATCTGGCTCTGGCCGCTCTGGGCGTAGGTGCAGGCGATGAAGTGATCTGCCCGTCTTATATCTACTTCCCGCCAATCTTCTCCATCCTTCAGCTTGGCGCTCTTCCCGTCTTCTCCGATGTTGACTATTCTCACACTCTTGATCCGAAACTCATCGAAGAGAAGATCACCGACCGCACGAAGGCGATCGTTGTCGGCCACATGTACGGAATCGTGGCGGACATGGGAGCCATCATGAGCATCGCCAAGAAGCATGGTCTGCGTGTTCTCGAAGACTGCACCGAATGCTTCGGCGGCTTGTACAATGGCAAGAAAGCAGGTACTGTCGGCGACGTCGGTTGCTTCAATCTCTGCCATACGAAGCATTTGACCACTGGCGGTGAAGGCGGCGCAATCATCACGAACGACAAGGACATCTACCAGGCCTGCTTCTCCATGCGTGACTATGGCTTCGACACCAGCAATGGTCTCGACATGATCAAGGAAGAACAGCGACGCCTTTATGTCCACAACCGCATCGGAAGCAACTACCGCATGACCGAAATTCAGTCGCTGATCGGTTCCTGCGAACTTGAACGCATGGATTCATGGAATCTGCCTCTCCGCAGAAGAAACGGCCAGTATCTTATCGACGCTCTGAAAGATCATCCGCTCGTGCTCCACTGCCCATTCGACAGCGAAGAGAGGAAAAACTCCTTCTGGTGGGCGCCGTTTGCTCTGGATATCGAGAAGATGAAGGTGCCGATGAAGCAGTTCCTTGCCGCAATGGCGGCCGAAGGCGTTCCAGTCTATGGTCCATTGTGGCCCGAATTGTACAAAGAGGACGTGCTGCAGCAGAAACAGGGCGTCGGTCCGGAGAATTATCCGTTCAATACGCCAGCTGCCGCCAAGATGGACTACACAAAGGTCGTGTGCCCGACTGCAAAATGGCTGGCGGAAAGAACCATCTCCTTCTTCGCTCATCCAAACTACGACATCGCACATCTCGAAAAATACGTCGCCGCCTTCAAGAAGGTCGCCAACGCGTATATGAAATAACAGGATAAATAAAAAGGGCCTGCAGGTAAAACTGCAGGCCTTTTTTTTATTCACAATTCACAATTAATGTAGAAGGCAGAATGCCGCGACAGCAGGCAGTACGGGCGTCCACGCCGCCCTCTTAGCGCCGTCAGGCGCAGT
>JAKSPA010000047.1 GCA_024405235.1 Lentisphaeria bacterium | reverse complement strand
GCATGGACGAGTGGCTGGTTGACGGCAAGGCCGCCGACATCAACTTCCCTCTGGGCTTCCAGAAGGCCGACATGGAGCTCTGCTTCAACCGCATCGACAAGAAGTATGCGATGCCGAAGGAAAATCTGCACTTCCCAAGCGAGAATCCCGAAGAATACATGAAGTCCTTCGACCAGTTCCACTGCATGCTGATGCAGGGCGGCCAGGGCGAGACCAAGCACTGGGCATTCAATGATCCCGTCAAGCGCGAGGGCAAGTACAAGAACAACCCGCCGAAACCGGAGGAATATCTGAAGAAGCACACACGCGTCGTCGAACTGCATCCGATCACTCTGATCCAGAACGCGCGTACCAGCGGCGGCGGCACCGTCCAGAACGTCCCGACGCAGGCCATCAGCGTCGGTCCTGTCGAGACATGGAAGTGCGACCGCGTGTCCATCTGGCATCCCGGCCATCACGACAACCCCTTCGGTCAGCGTCTGTCCACATACATGATCGCCAACAAGATCGCCGACAGCGCGGTTCCGATGTCTTTGCTCTCTCTGCATCAGGACGTCACCTTCAACTTCTATCGCGGCGGCTTCGGCGTCTGCGACGTTGAGATGCACTAATTCTGGAGTGACAAATGGCTGAAAAAATTCGTGCTCTGGCCATCGGCTGCCATCCCGATGACATTGAATTCGGCATGGCTGGAACCATGCTCCTGCTACAGAAGGCGGGCGTTGAAATCCACTTCATGACCGTTGCGAATGGCTCTCTCGGCACCAACTCCCTCAGCCGCGAGAAGATCGTCGCCATCCGTCACCAGGAGTGCATCGACGCCGCTAATCTGGTCAACGTGATCTTCCACGATCCGATCTGCGACGACATCGAGGTCTTCTACAACTACGAAAACATCTGCCGCGTTGCGGAAGTCGTCCGCGAAGTGGATCCCTCGATCATTCTGACACACGGTCCCTACGACTACATGGAAGACCATGTCTGCACAGGCAAGCTGGCCGTCACCGCCGCATTCTGCCGTGGCATGACCAACCTGCGCTGCAATCCGAAATTCGCGCCAACCCTCAGAGACGTTGCCGTCTATCACTCCATGCCTCACAGCATCACCGATCAGCTCAACCGTCCCGTTGAGGCGGATCTGTTCGTGAATGTCGAAAGCGAACTGGAGACCAAGAAGGCGATGCTCTGCAAGCACGTCAGCCAGAAGCAGTGGCTGGATGTCTCGCAGGGAATGGACGCCTATCTGGACGACATGGTTTCGCGCCATATCATCTTCGGCAAGAAGTCTGGATGCTTCCAGTATGCCGAGGGCTTCGTTCGCCACAATCCGCTGGGCTTCTGCGCTGCGGATTACAATCCCCTGAAGGAGATTCTCGGCGATAAGGTCGCCATGGCAAAATAATTGCATGGCAAGTGCGCCGCCGCCAGCCGGCTGCTAAGGCTGGGACGGCGCTTCTGGTTTTATTTAGGAATCTATTTGCCAAAGTTGCCTTTTGAGGATTTCTAGAGTTTTTCAATACAAGGCAACCAAAGCAATAACACACAACATCTACCACTATGGCACAACGTTGCGGTATTATCGGAGCTGGCAATTGGATTGTCGACGAGATTCGTCAGCTGGACCGCTGGCCTGGCGAAGGCAATCTGGCGAACATCATCAAGGAAGAGTCCCCTGCAGGCGGTGGCGGCGCCCATAATGTCCTGCTGGATCTGGCTGCCATGACGAATGGCTCCATTCCGCTCTTCGGCGTTGGCTGCGTCGGCGACGACAAATACGGCAAGATGCTTCTGGAGAACTGCGCGAAGGCAGGCGTGGACACGAAGGGTATCCGCGTTACCAATGAAGCACCAACGAGTTATACAACCGTCATGGCGGCGGATGGAAAGCGCACTTTCTTCCATAATCACGGCGCCAACGACTGTCTGAACGACAGCGATTTCAGCGCGGTCGACTACAATGCGAAGGTTTTCTATCTCGGTTATCTTCTCCTTCTTGCAGGACTTGACGCAAAGGACGATACATACGGCACCAAAGGCGCGAAGGTGCTTCGCGAGATGCGTGCAAAGGGACTGCTGACGGTGCTTGATCTGGTTTCAACTGCGCCGGAGACATTCCATGCGGCGGTTCTTGCCGCAATGCCAGGCACCGATGTACTGGTCGTCAACGAAATAGAGGCGGGAAATGCATTCAATGTCAAGATCCGCAGGGACGACGACACGATTGATTTCGATGCGATGAAAGCTGTCGCGCCGAAATTCTTCGAGGCAGGCCTTCACAAGATGCTTGTGATCCACTATCCCGAAGGCGCCTACGCACGAGAGGCCGATGGTGCCGAGACGCAGGTCAAGGCATACAAGGCGCCGAAGATAGTCGGTTCCACAGGCGCGGGAGATGCCTTCTGCGCAGGCATGCTCTATGCACTGCACGAAGGGCTTCCCGTCGAAGAGTCGCTCCATCTCGGAGCGGCGAACGCAATTTTCAATCTGGCGGATGCCAGCAGCACTGGTGGTGCGGTCAGCATCGCCGAAGTTAGAAAATTCATGGAGTCACAGAAATGAGCAAGACATTCATTGGAATCGGCGCAGGACCGATTCAGACTGGCATTTTCGTCGCAGGCGCATCTCAGGGCGGATTCGACCGCATCGTTCTGGCGGAAGTCGATCCCGCGCTGGTTGCAGCATTGCGTGCAAACGGCACCATCACCGTCAATACAGCAGGCAAGGACGCCATCACCTCCAAGACCTATACGAACATTGAGGTCCTGAATCCAAACGAAGAGGCGGATCGCGCGAAGTTGATCGAAATCGGAAAGGATGCCATCGCATTCAACACGGCTCTGCCAGCTACGCGTTTCTATCCATCCTGCGCCAGCTGGATGAAAGAGGCCTTCGCACTGAATCCCAACGGCAAGCGCTACATCTACGCTTCTGAGAACTCCACGACGGCTGCAGCAGAACTCAAGGCGGCCATCGACATGGATCTCCCCAATACATATTATCTTGATACCGTCATCGGAAAGATGAGCAAGATCTTCCTTTCCACCGAAAGCCCCCTCCCGCCGCTGACGCCTGGTTTCGCAAAGGGACATCTTGTCGAAGAGTTCTGCACGATCTATACTTCCAGCGCTCCTGGCGTTGAGGATGTCGGCATCGTCAATCTCTTCCCGAAGGCCGATCTGGTTCCTTTCGAAGAGGCGAAACTCTATGGACACAATGCAACGCACTTCCTGCTGGCTCTCATGGCAGCCGAACGTGGATGCACATACATGTCCGATGCTGCCAAGTTCCCTGAAATCGTGGAGTTCACACGTCAGGCGCTTATCAACGAGTCAGGAAAGGCACTCTGCAAGAAATACGCAGGAGTCGATGAATATTTCACCGAAAAGGGCTGGAACACATGGGCAGAGGAACTCGTCCGCCGCATGGTCTCGCCGCTGCTCTCAGACGCCGTGGCTCGTGTCGCCCGTGATCTTACGCGCAAGCTCGGCTGGGCGGACCGCATCGTCGGCGCCGTTCGCCTCTGCAAGTCCCAGGGCGTTGCCGCTCCCAATCTGACCCACGGCGTTGACATCGCATTGCGCTTCTCCGCTCTGGAAGCACTTCTCGAAGGCGACTGGAAGGACAAGGAAGGCGCAGAGGAACTCGCCGCAGAACTCCGCAAGCCTAGAGCATAAGACTTGACACTCGTGCCTTGATTGACACGAGCCATGTGGCCCATGTGGCGTGCTGTAGTTGCCGTTTGCGGCATTTGTGGCGTGCAGTAATCCATGTTCTTGAAAACGCTATGTTCCCCACGACGGTAGGGATCAAGCCGCGTTGGGCGCAGCCCAACGCGGCAGTACGGGCGTTCACGCCGCCCTCTTAGCGCCGTCAGGCGCCGTACTCACCGTAGGCCGTACACGCCGTAGGCCGTTGCCGCGAAGCGGCAAAGCCCTTGGGGCGCAATATGGTAGCCTATGCTAAGCACGTTGAAAGGCGTGCGCAACCATGGGACGTGTTGCCGATAAAATCCACCGCCGCGCTCTGGAAGGGTAGCGGCGGAAACGTTGCAGAGCGCCCTTTTGTAGGGCGCAAAGAATCAGATTAGCCTATAAATCAGCAGAGACTAGATTATGTGCGCCGCCAGCGCTATAGTCGGATGTTTTTCCATCCGCTTGGGTCCTTTCTGACGGTATTTTTATTTCAGCAACTCAAGAGAATATATCTTCACGGAATTCTACTTCTTCAGATTCTCCTTTGGCGTTCATCCAGTCAAGGCCATTGAGTTGTTTTCAAATTGATTTTGAAAGTTTGCAAATTGCATTTGTCATCTTAGATTATCAAATGCGAATAGGTTGTAGCAAATAAATCGTAGCGAATTGTCAAAACGAAAATAATCATGTCAGATTTGGTAAAAGAATTGCAGGCCGTTCTGGATGCGGCGGTTGAAAATGGCGAAGAATGCGGATGTCAGCTTGCCGTGTTCAAGCATGGTGAATTGATCTGCAGTCTGTCGTCTGGATATACGGACGCCGATTGCACCAGACGGATTGACGAAGAGACGCTATTCCCTGTGTTTTCTGTAGGCAAGGGCGTTGTGACGACGCTTTTGCATCATCTTGTGGAGCAGGGCAAGTTGTCGTATGACGGCAAAGTGTCCGACCTATGGCCTGAATTCGGCTGCAATGGCAAGGAGGATACGCGGATTTGGCATGTGATGTCGCATCGGGCAGGGCTCTTCGAACCGCCGAAATCGCTGGATTTTCTGGAATGGTTTAACTGGCCTACGATCACGGCGGCGTTGGCGGCAGCGGCGCCAGCCGAAAAAATAGGCGGCATGCATCATTACCATGCGCATACTTATGGTGCACTTGCAGGACATATTGCCGAATTGGCCGACGGCCGCGAGTTGCGGCGCCTTCTTAAGGAGGAATTGTTTGCGCCGTTGGGCATAAATGGCATATTCTTCGGTATTTCAGATGAACAGTATGGCAATCTCGCGCCGATTGTGAAAGGAAACGCACAAGCTGATGATTCGCGTCTGGCGTTCAATCAGCATGAAGTTCTGAGCGGTCTGAATCCTTCGAGCAACGGCTGCGCAAATGCGCTTTCGCTCGCAAGATTTTATTCCGCTCTACTGCCTGAGGCGGTCGGCGGAGATGGTTATCTGAAATCGGAGACAATTGCTAGAGCGACAACGATTTGCAGATGTCAAGGCGATGACGATTTGACGAATTGGGACAGATTCGGCCTAGGCTACGCCCTATGCGGCCCCAAGGGTGATTTCGGACGCATGTTCGGCCATGGCGGCGCCTGCGGTTCGGAAGGTTTCTGCGATTTGCAGACAGGCTATGCGGTCGGTTTCACGAAAAATCAGCTGAATCTCACACATCCTGTGCATCCAACGCGAAATGAAATCTCCCGCGTGCTCGGCCTGCCTCCGCGCGTCTGGTGATTAGTGTCGCGTTTCGGCATCTTTTCAACATACTCCAAAGCGCTTTCATGCCGTTGAACAAAACTCGGCGACATTGGACGCTATTTTGCAACGCCATGTTCCCAAAGAGGGGATGTACTGCTTGTGGCGCGTGCGGCGCCTTACGGCGCTAAGAGGGCGGCATGAACGCCCGTACTGCCGCATTGGTCTGCGCCCAACGCGACTTAATTCCTGCCTTCTTTTGGAATATAGCGTTTTGCAAAAAACGTTCAGAAATGGCCTAGATTGACGTCTTTGGCCTTTAAGGGGTATTTATCCATAAATGGGCATGGAAGCGCGTGGCGTGCATTCTAGGCCCACTTTTGGGGCTTTTATGTTTTTGGACATGCATTTTGGGGCTTCGGCGGACGATATTTCATCTCCAAAACGAGAGGAGCGATATTCCGTTTGAAAAGGAAGCCATCGAGCAAGTTCAAGGGCGCTGAAAGGAAATGGTTCATTTCATGGAAATGAACGCGCCTGACAAGAATTATGATATTGAACAAAAGACAATTATAAAAGAAAATCATCACAGGGCATTGGAATTTGCAAAAAGACATTCAATAAATGCGTATTATATTATGAAAAATCCACAATTCAGCCACTATTCGGCTTTCAATTTTCGTGGAGAAGACAATAATGCCCAAAAGAAAGATTTTTCCAGACAATGTGGTCAATCTAGCTACCCAGCTGCGCTATTTTCGTCGTCGCGAAGGTTTGTCGCAGGCGGAGATGGCGAAGAAGCTTGATGTATCGGTCAGTCTATACACAAAGCTCGAGATTGGAGCCGAAACGACGCCTCAGCGCATAGAGCATTTTGCGCTGGTGCTTCATACGACCCCTGAGTTTCTGACGAACGGCACTGGCGCGGAATATCCACCGGGCGATCCCGCGAACCTTCCGCGCCTGACGGACGAAATACTCAACCGCGTGATCACGATGGCCATGGATTCCGACATGCAGTCAACCGCCGTCAAGATGGCCGAAAAGAGCGGCAGGACACCAGTTGCGGTAATGACCATGCTCGTGAAGGCGATGGTGTTGGGAGATGGTTGAGCAATTGATTTTCACTGCACGCAGCAGGCGACAGGTTCCTCTCTTAGAATTATATTAAGGACATGTTCATAGACAAGACTCAAATAACGGTTCAGGCTGGCCATGGCGGCGCTGGCAGCTGCAGTTTCCGCCGCGCGAAATACATTCCCAATGGCGGTCCTGACGGCGGAGACGGCGGTCGCGGCGGCGATGTCGTGATCTATGCAGACCATGGCGAATCCAGTCTGGTGGATTTGCGTTTCCAGCCAAAATGGAAGGCGGAAGCGGGCGAATGCGGACATGGCCGTCAGAAACACGGCAAGAACGGCGCCGACTGCCGCATACGTGTCCCGATGGGAACGCTGATTTTCGATGCGGACACAGACGAACTGCTCTGCGATCTGAAGAATGACGGACAGGAATTTGTCGTTGCAAAAGGCGGCAAGGGCGGTCTCGGCAATTTGCATTTCGTATCTTCGACCAACCGCGCGCCGCGCATCTGCCAGCCTGGTCTGCCAGGCGAAGAGCGCAATATTGATTTGGAAGTCAAACTGATCGCGAACGTCGGTCTGGTCGGCTTCCCGAATGCTGGAAAATCAACGCTTCTAGGAGCGGTTTCCGCCGCTCATCCAACTGTGGCCGCATATCCGTTCACGACGCTCTATGCAAATGTCGGCGCCGTCGAAATGGAGGACTACAGACGAATCACGATTGCAGACATTCCAGGCCTGATCGACGGCGCGCATGACAATGTCGGCTTGGGCGAAGCCTTCCTGAGGCACATCGAACGCTGCAGGCTCTTCTGCTATGTTCTGGACATGGCTGGAGTGGACGGCAGGGATCCTCTGGAAGATCTCAAGACGCTGCGCAAAGAGCTCGAGCTCTATTCGCCTGGCATGTCTTCAAGGCCGTATGTCATCTTCGCCAACAAGATGGATCTGCCAGAAGCCGCCGAGAATCTGAAGCGTCTTGTCGAGAGCGAACCCGCAGGCACCGACATCGTGTCTGGATGCGGCGAACTCAAGGAGGGCACGGCGGATCTGATCAATCTGCTTCAGCGTCGCCTTGATGCGCTGCCGCCGGAAGACGAAGAGGCCACGGCGCGCGTTCTTGCGCACCGCCACAGCAATCTTCAGGAGCCGTCGCAGATTCGAAAAGATGCATTCGCTGGATGGGACTGATAAAAAAAGGACTCAAAGGACTCAAAGGACTGGTTAATTGAGAATTAATTCTGCTTTCTACATTCTTCACTAATTAGAATAAATTCTGATTAATTGAGCATTGAGCATTGAGAATTGTTTTGATGGATTCCAGGACAAACATACACATAGTTCTTCCGCTGGGCATAGCGCTCTTGGCGGTTGGCGGCGTGGCGATGTTCCTGCTTGGCAAGCATCTGAAGCGACTGCTGTCGCGTGAACTCGGCGAGCGTGAGCTTCCTGCCGAATGGGTGAAGCAATCGCCGCTGATGACACCAGTCCGCGAAGTGCTTTTCGGTTCGCTGATCGTGTTTGCCGTTCCGATTTTCACCAAATTCTGTCTTGGCGGCACTGCGAGCGAGATGGTTTCCGCCGTGGTTGGCTATATCACGGCGGGCCTCTGCGCTCTTGGATGCTTTTCACGCCAGAGGCGCGACATGGACGAGTTGGGAATGGCGAACGAATCAGGGACCGTGGTCAAGACTCTCGGCGGTTTCGCAGGAAGTCTTGCGGTTTTTCTCTGGGGGCAATTGACATTGATGATTGCCATTTACTTTGCAGTCATGGCGATTCTTTAATACAGACAAGGGCGTCTTTTAAATTTGCTTAAGGTCATAAAACTTAACAAAAGGAGTAGAAAATGTACATTGGTCGTATCGTCGCCGTCGGTCGCACATTGCAGGGACAGGGCACAGCGCTTTATCGCGTCTCCTCCCGTTCGTTCCCGAACCGCATGAGCGTCCAGCTGGCGAATTCCATCGCGATTGTGCCGAAGCCCGGTTTCGAGGCCGACATCCACAAGAATCCCTATATCGCATACAACTGCCTCCGCTTTGCCAAGGGACTCTGCATTGTTTCAAACGGCTCTCAGACTGATCCTGTCACCGAGAAGATCGATTCCGGCATGTCGCCGCGCGACGCACTGGCGACAGTCATGCTTGCCATGGATTACGAGCATGATTCTCTGGACACTCCGCGCATCACTGGCATCGTGACTCCCAACGGCGAAGACGGCTGGCTGGCCATCGTCAGAAAGGACGCTCTCATCGTCAGACATTTTGCATTGAAGCCAGGCGAAGCCTTCTACGTCAGCACATACGAGAAGAACGTCCCCTGCGAAGAACAGCGCGACGGCGCATTCGATGTCTCTTCCGCTGAAGATGCATGCGACTACATTCTCGGCAAAGGCGTTTTCGCAGATTTCGAGCGTCCGATTTCGGCCGCATGTGCTCTTGCAAAGGCCGACGGCACCTTCGAGACTGCATTCAAATAGCGTCCGTCAGGCTTCCATGCCACGCGGCACGCTTTTTCGGCGGCTTGCAATTGGCATGGAAGCCACTTCGCGACGAAATACTTTTCAGCGTTGACGACTATGCGCATACTCCTTCTCAACGGTCCAAATCTCCAGCTGCTCGGCCTTCGCGAACCATCTGTGTATGGCACAGGAACATTGGCTGAACTGGAGTCGCGATGCATGGAGCGTGCAAGAAGACTCGACGTGGAATTGGTGTGCCGCCAGAGCAATCACGAGGGAGAGCTTGTGGACTGGATCGGCGGGATGCGTGGAGAGTTCGACGGCCTTTTGCTGAATGCAGGCGCGTACACTCACACGAGCGTGGCGATTCGCGATGCGATTGCGGCAGTCGGCGTGCCGACTGTTGAAGTGCATCTCAGCAACATTTTCGCGCGCGAGTCCTTCCGTCGTCGTGCAGCAGTGCGAGAAATGGGACTCGGAGTCCGAA
>JAKSPA010000046.1 GCA_024405235.1 Lentisphaeria bacterium | reverse complement strand
ATGACAGGCAGATTTCCGGAAAGCGCCTTGACATGTTTGCCAAGATCGCACTGGAATGTCGTCAGAACATCGCTTCTGCGAGAGAATTCCAGCGAGAGATACCAGCCTTTGAAGCTTGGGTGATGAGAATACTTCTTCCACATCTCTTCGCACAGCGGGAAATTTATTTCGCGTTCCTTCATTACATCCTCTGCGGATTGCTCGCCACCCAAATCGTATGTTCCGAAATAGAAAGTCATGCCGTATTTGTCAGCCAGCGTGAGGAAGAGTTCGACCAAATCGGTTTCAGGTTCGTAGCAGCCGAATTTCTCCACAAGCACTTTCGATTTGCAGGCTATGAATTTTCCAAGACCGCATCGGATGAGAATGACGGTATCAATGCCGCAGTTCTTCATCGCCTGAAAATCCAGATCCCATTCTTTCTCGCCCCAGTTCTGGTGGGGGATGTCGTAACTGATTTCGTCTAGAAAGGTTCCTGTGATGAGCATGGTTGTAAATGTATTGCGTTTTTTTGTTTTTCTAGCCTTTCCAGGCAGTTCTAGCCGAACTAGGTTTGTGCCGCGGAGCTTGCTCCGCGGAATGATCTAGGTGGCTAGCCATTTCAGGCGGCTATTTGCCTAGCCATTTCCGGCGGCTATTTGCCTAGCCATTTCCGGCGGCTATTCCCTGAAATCGGACGGCAATGCGAGCATCTGATAGGCCATGGTCTTTGCCATTCTGCAATGTCCGGAGGCGTTCGGATGCAGGAGATCAGTCTTGTCATCATGGAAGAACTGAGCGTGGCTAGGCGTAAGCGGATGAAGGTTTGCGCTGCGGAAGAGATCGATGAGTGGTGTGGACCACATGTCGGCCGCCTGCCTAATCACCGCCACATACTCCTCCACGAAGAGGCCGATGGAATTCGCGAAAGTCTCTTCTGGCTGGACATTGTTTGGACCGAATTCTGCAAATCCACGATGGAGCGGCGTCATGAGCACAATCTGCTGGACAGGAAAGTTCTGTCTGATGAATTTCATGGCGTTATTGATGCGGCCGCAAAGCGTGGCGTTGTCTGTGGAAAGGATGCGACGCGGCTTGAGTGCCACAACACCGTCCTTATTGACGATTTCAGTGGTCATATTCCACCACTGTCCCGGCAAAACGCTTCCATTGAAATCATTCGTTCCAGCAAAGATGAAAATGGCGTCAATGTCGTCCGGATGCTCTTCCTTTAGTTTCTGCGCCTGCCCCAAGATACCATTCCACTGGGCGCCATTTATTCCATAGACAAAATACTCTATGCCCATGAAATCCTTGAGGAACTCCCAGTAGTTCTTTGTGGTTCCGACATGTATCTCGTCGGTAATTGAATCGCCAAGAAACGCGACGCGCTTTCCAAACCACTGTGTTTTGTCTAGTGTGTTTTGCATTTTCTCAACCCGCCAGTTCCATGCGCGGGCATCCTTTTCGTGAACAACGCGACTCTTCATGGCGCCACTTGTTCAAAAGCGCGGCGTCAAAACACAACCGCGCGCAACAAAATGCTGCGCGCGGAAGAAACGGAAAGACTATGCGTCCTTTCCTTCGTCGTCCGATGACTTAGTGCCGGCGAGACGAGTTCCAATGCCATTCAAGAGACCTCCGATGTCGATTCCGAGAGTCTCCTTCGCCATTTCGGTAAGCTTCGTGACATTGTTGGTAACGCCTTCGGCGAGCTTGCCGCCGTTGTCGCCCCACATGACGATTCTATCGACTTTGGAGTAGCCCTCCGAAACCGCGCGTGCGACATCCGGAAGCTTCTCGAAATAGAGCTTGACGGCTGCCAGCTGCAGATCCATCTTTGCGGCGTCCTGGTACTCCTTCATGGCTTCCGCCTTCTTGAGAATACCTTCGGCTTCAGCAAGAGCCTTCGCCTTGATGGCGGCAGCCTCGGCGTCACCCTTCGCGGAAATCACCTGCGCCTCGTTCTCGCCTTTGATGCGCTCTGCTTCCGCAAGCGACTTCTTCGCTTCGGCTTCGGCCAACGCTATCGCCTTTTTGGCATCGGCCTCGCGCTCGGCCTCGAACTTCTGCGCCTCGGCATTCTTCTGACGACGCACCAAATCCGCTTCAGCTTCCTTCTGAATCTGGTAGAGCTTCGCGTCGGCATCCTGCTGTGCGGCAAACTTCTTCGCCTCAGCAGTCTTGCGAATTTCGGCATCGAGTTTCTTTTCGGCGATTTCGACCTCGCGTTCCTTGATCTCGATTTCCTTCATCTGGCGCGCGACATTCGCATCACCGCTCTTGACTTCGATGATCTTGCGCTGTTCTTCCGCCTGAATGCTCTTGGCGGATTCTGCAATGGCATACTGCGTGTCCGCTTCGCGCTTCAGTTCAGCCTTCTTGATCTCCAGCTCGTTCTGGCGCTTCGCGATTTCGGTCTCCGCCATGACTTGTGCGTCATTGGACTCCTTCGCCGCCTCCGCCTGGGCGATTGCGACATCACGTTCCGCCTGAGCGCGCGCAATTGCGGCGTCCTTCGAAATCTGCGCAATGTTGTCGATACCGAGATTCTCGATCGCCTTGTCGTTGTCGCTGAAATTCTGGACATTGAAAGAAACGATCTCCAGACCCATTCGCGCAAGGTCGGGATCGGCATTGGATTTCACCATGTCGGCGAATTTCTGACGGTCGAGCACCATCTCCTTCGTGTGCATCTGACCGACGATTTCACGCATGTTGCCTTCGAGAACCTCCTTCGCGACATTCGCGATGTATTGCGGATTCGCATTCAGGAAGTTCATCGCCGCCTTCTCAAGCATGTCGCCGCTCTTGCCTATCTTGATATTCACCACGGCATCGACGTTGACGTTGATGAAATCGGCATTGGGAACAGGATCGGATGTCTTCACATCCACCTGAATCAACTCCAGAGTCACTTTGTCAAGACGTTCAAAGAATGGAACGCGGAAGCCAGCGCCGCCGATAATCGTCCTGCGACGGATACCAGAGATGATATACGCCTTGTCTGGCGGCGCCTTGACATAGCTGATAATTCCAACGAAAATCAAAATGACAGAGGCAATGATTGCGATAATCCAAGTGTCCATCTTTTTCCTCCTTTGTTTTTTACAAACGCTATCGTTGCAGAGTGCCTATGATTTCACGCACCGCCTTGACGCCATGCGAATCCAGCCAGCGGTCCATCTCTTCCGGAATCTTGACAAGACATGAAGGATCGGTAAAAATCGCCGTTCCCACGCCAACCGCCGTCGCGCCCGCCATCATGAATTCCAGTGCGTCAAGTCCGCATCTCACGCCGCCCATGCCGACGATCGGCGTATTCGGCACGGCCTGGTGCGCTTCGTAAACCATGCGAAGCGCAACGGGTTTCAGCGCAGGTCCAGAGAATCCGCCTGTGAAATTCGCCAATTTGCTTCGGCGCGTTTCCAGATCGATTGCAAGACCAGTCAGCGTGTTGATCAAAGAGATCATGTCGCTTCCCGCATCCACGACGGCCTTTGCAAAATCGCCGATTCGAGTGACATTGGGAGAGAGCTTCGTGATAAGCGGTATGGAAGTCGCCGCACGGACGGCTGAAACCACCTTCGCCGCCTGCACGGGATCGGTTCCGAATGCAATGCCGCCGGCCTTCACGTTCGGACATGGAATGTTGATTTCCAAAGCGGCGAGTCCGTCCTTCTCCGCTTCCAGGCGGGAAGCCACTTCCGCATACTGCTCAATCGAACGGCCCCACATGTTCACAATCACGGGACAGTCTATCTTGCGCAAATACGGAAGGTAGTGTTCGTCAGTAATGAATCTGTCAATGCCTGGATTCTCAAGGCCGATAGCATTCAGCATGCCGCCATAGTCTTCCGTCGTGCGCGGCATCGGATTGCCGTCATTCGCGAATGGCGAAACGCCCTTCACCGTGATTGCGCCAAGTTTTCCGAAAGGCACAAGTCCTGCGTATTCTTCACCGTATCCGAATGTTCCCGAAGCGGTTACAATCGGATTCCTCAAAAGGATTCCGCCTAGATTAACCGATAGATCCGCCATCTCTTTTTCTTAAGCTTTTTTTTGACAAAAGTCGCTTTTTCATGAATTCAGGCGCCTAAACACGAAGGACGTGCCGTAAACGCCGTGGTGACAGTAGATGCATGCCGCACGGCTTCAAATGCAAATGGACATCCGCCCTGCACCACAAAGGCCAGACTAAAGCGGCTTTTCCAATTCCACGGCAGGATTCATCAGCGCCGCCGCGTGGCATATCGCCAGACCGAGCGCGTCAGTCGAGTCATTCGCCAGATTGGAAACCTCTATGCGAAGGAGACGGGAGACCATCAGCGCGACCTGCTCTTTCGTGGCATCGCCGCGCCCAGTGACCACCTGCTTGACACGACGCGGCGCATATTCGTAGACAGGCACTTGCGCCTCCGCCAATACTCCAAGGTCCGCCCCGCGCGATGTGCCGAGAACAATCGCCGTGCGCGCGTTCTTGCAGTAGAAGCCGCCTTCGATCGTTGCCGCGTCAGGCGAATAGCGCTCTATAAGCCCTTTGATCGCATTGTTCAAGTGACGCATGCAATCCGTAATGGATGCACTCGGCGGATTGACAATCACGCCGCAATCAACCGCAACCCATTTCTTTCCAACGACATCTATTATTCCCCAGCCTGTCTTGCGCAGAGCCGTATCCATGCCGAGAATGCGCACATTCTCAGCCACGCCAGTCGCCGAGACAACGGCCGCCGGCGTGGCTTTCCTGCGCACGCTGCGCACTTCCCATGGATGTTTGTCCACGGATTCCGCGCGCTCGCCGCGACCGCGCGCCTCAGATGCCGCAAGCAGCGCCTGCAATTTGCTGTCATTTTTTATTCGCATTCGACAGGCCCGCTCGAAAAAGGCACCCAAGGAAACGCGGAGTCTTTCAGACTACTTCAGCTTGGTCATGATCTGTTCGCCAGGCTTCAGATCGGCGTTGCCTTTGATCTGTGGATTGACTTCAAGAATGCTCTCGACCGTGGTGCCGTACATATCGGCAATGCTCTCGAGAGTTTCGCCCTCTGAAAGGATGTGGGGGAATATCGTGCCGACAGGCGCTGCATTTTCAACTGGTTCGCTGGCAGCAAGAGCATCCGTTCCGCCGATGTCGTCCACAACAGGAGCTTCATCGCCGGGCACTTCGCTGGCGGGAGCCTTTTCCTGTTCAACAGCTGCGGCAGGAATCACATCGACAGGAGCGGCACCGGCAACAGGAGTTTCCACCTTCGGAGTGGACACAGCCTTCGGCACGGCCGCATCGCCCTTGACGCGCAGTTTCTGGCCGACAAACAGTTTGTCGGAAGTGAGATCATTCCATCTGCGGATGTCATCGCTCTTGACGCCGAAGCGCTTCGCAATCTTGGAGATCGCATCACCGGAGCAGACCGTGTAGATGCCATCGGCGGGAGCCGCTTCCACGGCAACCGGCGTGACAGAGGTGACTTTTTTCTCTGAACCGGATACGACCTTCGCTGTTGCGCCGCCCGCTGGAATGTTCAGCTTCTGGCCGACATAAATGCGCTCGAAATTGCTAACCTGCGGATTCGCGGCCTTCAGATCGCTGACCTTCACGCCATACATCTTTGCAATTTTGGAGACGTAATCGCCCTTCTGGACGACATAGACATTGCCTTCCGACGATGAATTCTTGACAATGCCTTTGCCGTTGGAAACGGTCGGAAGGACACGCTGCGCAGGGCGGGAAGCAGGAGCGACTGGAGCTTCTTCCACGCTATCGGCGGGAGCAATGTCATCTGTCAGTTCCACGGGAGTAGCCACTGGGACGATCAGGCTGTCGGCGTTGTCTCCAATCTGCGGAGCGACAAAAGCGTCCAATTCATTCGCCTCCTGGAGCGACTTCGGCAGGCTGGAAGAATATGACACCGTGCGGCTCGCCGGCGGAACATTGCTGCGACCGCTCATCAGACCAGTATAGGGATTCGGTTCGGGCTTGGCACTGCGGCATCCGACAACACCGAACATCATGGCGACCGCGGCTGTTCCGCTGACAATCTTGAAAATGGATTTCATCTGTGACTCCTCTTGATGTTTATTTCTTTGATTAAGGGACCAAAAAACTCTTGCACGCACCTTCGCGCATCTATGCGCGCGCGGGGGTACCAAATTAATAGAGAGAAAATTCTCCTATGATTCGGCGCCGTCGGCAGCGCATTCAGGAAGCGCGTTGACGGCATCTATGAAACACTGCCCGCGATCCGCATACGAACGGAACATGTCCATGCTTGCGCAACCAGGCGACAGAAGAACCGTCTCTCCCGCAATGGCGGCCTCGGCTGCGCAATTGACCGCCTCAGCCATGGATTCGCAAATCGTGCACGGCACGATTTGTTTCCACGACGACGCAAGACGCTCTTTGCACTCGCCGATCAAGTAAACGGCCTTAACATACATTCTGATTTCGGGTTCTGCTTCCGAAAGCGTGCATCCTTTCGCCAAACCACCCGCAATCAGATGAATGCCCTTTCCAGCAGATGTCCCAAAGGTCCTTAGCGCCTGTATCATCGCATCGACATCAGTCGCCTTGGAATCGTCAACGAACTGAACATCATGCCTGACGGAAATGACCTTGATTCTATGCGGACCACTTTGAAAACTCCTCAAGGCGGCGCTGTATGACTCCGCGTTGATTCCAAGCGCCTCAAGCATGGCAATCACCGCAAGGGCATTCGCAAGGTTGTGGCTTCCGCAAAGCTGCAAGCCTGAACGACTCAAGATCTTTTCGCCTTCGCCATTCTCGCGAAGACGGTAGAGACCATCGGATTCGACCGCCCAATCGGAGGCGTCAGGGCGCCCATCGAAATCTCTGTGTTCGCCGCAGAGCCATAGGCGCGAGCGCCTGACGGCATCGTTCAATGCGACGAATTTCTCCAACGCGGCGTGATAGACCACCGCTCCGCCACTTTCAACCTGCGACAGAAGCTTCGTCTTCAGCCCGCGATAGCATTCCAAAGTGCCATGTCTGTCCAAATGGTCCGGCGTAACGTTCAGAAGAATCGCGCCACGCGGCTTGAAACTGACCGAACTCTCCATCTGGAAGCTGCTGATTTCAACCACAAGATAATCAAGCCTAGCGCCCTCAAGCGCAACCTGCGAAACTGGAAGTCCGATGTTTCCGCATGCACGGACCTTGTAGCCTGCCGCATCAAGACACGCGGCAAGCAGCTCCACTGTCGTCGTCTTGCCATTGGTTCCCGTAACCGCCAGAATCGGACAGTCGATGTATGATGCGCCGAAATCCACCTCCCCTATCATTGGAGCGCCTGTGCTCTCGCCAAGACGATGCAACGGCGAATCAAGCGGTATGCCAGGGCTGACAACGACTTGATAGATTTCCGGACCATCCCACTTCTCAACGGTGACGCCGCATTCCAATTGAATGCCCTGCTCTTCCAGACGCGACAGAATCGATGCGAATTTTTCTCTTGGAGCGCTATCGACAATCGTCACTTCCGCCCCATGCGCACGCGCCAAAGACGCGGCCGCGCAACCACTGCCCCCCGCACCTAATACCAATATCCTGCAACCGAGCAGATCGCTCATTTCAAATCGCACTCCTCCATTTCAGCAATGCAGTCCAACTGACGATACTTTTCGTTGTAGTCCATTCCACATCCGACCAGGAAACGATCGCCCATGCGGAAACCAACCCACTCCGCCTTGAAATCCTGCGCCAGCGGATGGAGCGGACGGTCCTTCTGAACCAAAACGACTGTGTTCACGCTCTCGGCGCCCTGCTCGAGAAAATGACGTTTCAGCGTCGACAGTGTCAATCCGGAATCAAGCACTTCATCGACAATCAGGACGTTGCGGCCGGTGACTGATTTCTTCGGCGTGCCGCGCATGGTGATTTTGCCAGTCGAATTCTCTCCGACATAACTTGAAACAAGAATGGAATCAAGAATGAAATCACCCTTGAGACATCTCGTCAGATCAACGGCAAAATAGCACGCGCCGTTCAGGAGTCCCATGACAGTATATGGCCGCCCGTCATAGAACTTGTCAATCTCTGCGGCCATTTCCTTCACGCGTTCCTGTATCTTTTCAGCTGTCAGAATTACCTTCATCTCTCTTTATCAGAAATCAATTCGAACATTTTTCGGCCAGTTCCGCCGAGTGTTTCAAAAGGAACTGCCTGTCCAGAGGCGCCATTTCAAGCGACGACCATTCAGCAGGAGAAAACCATCCGCACTGCTGCCCCTCCTGCGGAACAGGCTCCGAACACTCTTCGCCTCTGCATGCAAGAAAATGCAGCCTCAGTTCCGTGTCTTCGGACGGACGCTCCTGCACGAGAGTGTCGATTTCGCCTTCGCAGGATACTCCGTATGCGAGTTCTTCGGCAATCTCTCTCGCTATGCACTCGCCGAGACTCTCGCCAGTTGCGACTTTGCCGCCAGGGAACTCCCAAAGTCCCGCATTTCTGCTGCCAGGCCTGCGAGTCGCCAATAGCATTCTGCCGCGGCGGATCACCACCGCGGCACAGACATCAAGAACTCCCATGGAAGCCACTGGCTCCTAAGCGACTAGAGATCGCCGATGATGAATTCGGCACGGCGGTTGAGAGCCATGTCAGCATCGGAGGTCGCGCCTGGAACTGCAGGCTTGTCTTCGCCGTAGCTCAAAGTCTGCATGCGGCTGTCCGAAATGCCGAGAAGGCCAAGATACTGCTGAACCGCCAGAGCACGGCGCTCGCCCAGTGCGCGGTTGTATTCGTCGCTGCCCTTTTCATCGGTGTGGCCCTCGATGACAACGCCGAGATTCGCGTTCTCTTTCAGATAGGCGGCAAGCGTATCCAACTTCGTGCGCTCGCTCTGCTGGACGTCAGACTGGTCGTAGCCGAAATAGACCACGCCGTCCCAGCGCTGACCGTTCTTCACGAAATCGCTCATCTCCGAACCAGCCACAGGCTTGTCCAGATCGTCCCACTTGCCAACGCCGATCTGGACGTCATCGCCATTGCCGCTGTTGCCGCCATTTTCAAAGTCTGCGACATCAGTGGGGCCGGCGACAAAGCTGTCGCCGCCAAAATCATTTCCGTCAGCGGCGACATCGCCGTTGATCGCGGACGGATTCTGCTGAAGGCCGTTCAAATCGATCTTCGGTTTCTTGGTGCAGGAGGTAAAGAGCAGGGATGCTGCGGAAACAGCGACGAAAAGGAGGAGCGCTTTCTTGATGAACATAGTGGTTTTTGTTAGTAAATGTGGAATGGTTTTTTCAACACGAAATCTTTTATTTCGCTACAATTACATACTGTAATACTAATTTCACTCTACAACGGTTGTTCCGTATGCATTTTTCACGCTATTTTGAAAGGTTTTTCAAGTTTTTTTTTAGAAGCGGTTTGAAAAACTAACAAAAGCAATTGGTGATGTTGAAATTGATTACAACAGATTTAATATAGAAGAA
>JAKSPA010000045.1 GCA_024405235.1 Lentisphaeria bacterium | reverse complement strand
CCTCCGCCTCGGCTTGTGCCTTCATTTGCGCTGCTTTCGCACTCTCGGCCTCGGCTTTCGCCTGCAGTTCGGCTGCTTTCGCCGCAGCGGTCTCTTCTTCTGCCTTCGCTTTCGCTTCAGCGGCCTTCGTGGCTTCGGAAAGCGCCAGAGCCTGTGCTGCGGCCGCCTTCGCGGCTGCGCTCTCGGCTTCCGCCTTGGCCTGCGCTTCAGCTGCCTTCGCCGCTTCCGCTTCCGCCTGCGCAACCGCTCTCGCCTTTGCCGCTGCAGCGGCTTCCGTCTTGGCCTGCGCCTGCGCTTCTGCGGCCTTGGCGGTTGCGGCTTCTTCTGCCGCCAGAGCGGAGGCTAGGCGCGCCTTTTCATCGGCGAGTTTCTGCTGTTCGGCCTTCAGGGCTTCCAGTTCGGCAAGAGTCTTCTCCCTTTCCTGACGAACCTGCTCTTTCTGAGCCTCCAGTTCGCGCTGCTCGGCGTTGAGACGCTCGCCTTCCGCGCGCGTCGCATCCAATTTCGCCTGCGCCTCCTTTGTGGTGGCTTCCATCTTCTCACGCTCGAGTTTCAGCATTTCAGCCTTGTCGGATTCGTTCTGGATTTCGGCCTTGAGGGAAACGATGGAGGCCTGCAGTTCTTCCTGTTGCTTGACTGCGTCGTTGCGGGATGCCTCTGCATCCTGAACCTTTTTAAGGGCCTGCTGTGTCATCTCCTCTGCCTTCTGGAGTTCGGCCTTCATGGCCTGAGCCTCTGCCTCTGCAGCTTCCTGACGCTTTTGCGCTTCCAGTCTGGCGTTCATGAGTTCTTCGCTCTTCTTGCGGGCCTCAACTTCCCAACGGGCCGAATCTTCCTGCACAAGACGCGCTCTTGCCTTCGCCGCCTTCTGTTCCTCTTCTAGTTTGGCCAGTTCTTGTTCGGCCTGAATACGGGCCTTTTCACGCTCCGCGCCCGCCAAGGCGGCTTTCGCCTGCGCAGCATCGCGCTCGGCCTCAAGGCGCGCGGCGTCGTTATGGAGCTTCTCGAGCTCTTTGCTGCGCTCCGCCGCACGTGTCTTCAGTTCGTCGGATTGCCGCTGGAGATTTTCAAGTTTTGCCTGATCTTCTTTGAGGGTCTTCTCCTGCTGCGAAAATTCTGTCTTGGATTGGCTGGAAGGTTCTTGCGAGACTGCGATGGCCGCAGGGGGATTGCCGAGGGCGACGAAGGCGTCGCTTATCCAGGCGGTGGCGTCTTCCGGCGGATAGACGCATATCCAATCGCCGTCCTGGTGCCCTTCACGTGTGAGTTTCTGACCGTCCTTGCACATGTAATAGGAGGTGAAATGGTCGCCTGGTCCTGCATAGATGGGGCAGGGGGAGGAGACGACTACGCCGTCTTCGTTGAGGCTGTCCGCATGGATCCATCCCGTGACTTTTACAGGCATGCGTACCTGCACCCAGCGATTGCCCGCGTCGCCATGATAGCCGACGATCTCCAAAGGAGTGCCTTCCTTCAGGATAGCAAGCCGCTCATAGTAGGAGGCGTAGTTTGCACGCAGGGCGACGCTGTTGCCCGTAACGTATCCCTTGGACACTTGAGCAAAGATGGCGGTGCAGCAGAACAATAGAGAAATTAGAGCGATGCGCATTGTTTTTCCTTTATTTGGGGGAATGCAATGTAAAGCGAAAAATGTGAAACGGCACTGAAAGCCGTAATAAGGTAAATTTAATATCTAATCCATTATCTGCCGTTGAATGGAGCAAAACTCTTTTGAGGGGACGGAACGGATTTGAGGGTGACAGATGGACATTGTCCTTTCTTCCTCCATAATAATTAGTACTAAAAGGAGCGCACGGGATTCTGTCGGTGTATTATTTTATGGTCGTGTCATCGAAAACCGCACATCTTTATCTGATTTCTGGCGACGACGAGATTCGCATTCATGCTCAGGCCGAGGCGCTTTTTCACCAATTGGCAGGAGAGGAACCCGACGATTTTTCGGTGGACGTGATTGTCGAGGACGATCGCGGACCACGTGCCGAATTGTTGCATCAAGTCCTTTCCTCCATGCGTGAACCGCCGTTCATGGGCGGCGCCAAGACCATCTGGTTGAAGCAGTGCTCGGGATTCATTCAGGATCCGCCTGCGAAAAGCAAAAGCGATCCGATAGGCATAAGGTCTTTCGCGGAGGCGCTTTCGGCGCCTATAGCGGAGGACATTTTTGTCATCTTGGAAGGCGCGGGGGTGGACGAAAAACGTGCTTTGGCGAAGGCGTGTGCCGCGAATGGGAAGGTGATTTGGTGCCGTCGTCCTGTGGCGGGGCGCAAAGGGTGGCGTGAAGAGATGAAGCGCTGCATTGCGGAAGTCACGGCGATGAAGGGCGTCACTCTTTCCTACGATGCGCAGGAGGCGCTCGTGGATGCCTTGGGTCGCGACACATCGTTGATTGCAGGCGAGATAGAGAAGCTGATCTGCTACATGGGCGGTACGGACAAGTCAATAGACGTTCAGGCTGTTCGCGAACTTTGTCCGCCATACGGCGACCAGGAGAGCTGGGCGATCGGCGATCCGGTCGGCAATCGCGATCTGCCGCAGACGCTTAGTCTGGTTGAGATGCTTTTGTCCCGCGAGAAGGATTCAGACGGTGCGGCGCGTGGAATGCTTTACAGTCTTGGGCGTCAATTCCGTACATACATTTCCATGAGAATCTTCATGGCGCGAAACAAGCTGAAGAGCGGAGACGCACTGAAGAGTTTTCTGGAGAATCTTCCTCTGGAAGAGAAACGCCGTCTGGCCGCAGGCGAGGCGCCGTTTGCCACTGGCAATGCATGGCGCAACAAATTTCAGGGCGATCAGTCGCTCAACTATACGCCGCACGAATTGATTCAGGCGATTTGCGTTGTCCGCGATTCGTTGATGGCGGTGAATTCAGGCGGCATGACGGCTGAAGTCGAATTGGAGAATGCGCTTATCAAGATTCTGCCGCAGCGCAGACGTTGATTTGAAACGAAAATTTTTTGAGAAGAAATAGATGAGTGACAGCGAAGAGAAAAACGAACTTCTTGAACGAAGCATAGACGATCTGATGCTTTTGAACGAGGCCATGAAAGTCACAAGCACGGTTGACGAAGGCCTCTACAAAATCGTGGACCTGACCTGCCGCCTAATGGACACCACGCAGGCGGCGCTGCTTCTTTTGGATGAGGAGAAGGAGCTCTTCATTGTGCGTGCGCCAGTCGGATTGGACGGAACGAATCTGAAGGATCGCGAGCCTTTGATTCTGCCCGACCGTCTTCAGAACATCCTTTTCCAATTGCGCAGCACGCACCAGATCAATGCTCTCAATTCTGGCATCAAAGGCGTGAAGTTTCCGATTATCGCCATGCCGATCTATTTCAAGGGCAATAGGATAGGGCATTTGATCACTGGCGGTGCAAAGGATCCAGGCAGTTCGAAGGATCCTCTGCGCAGAAAGCTTTTCAGCCTTCTCGGACCATTCGTTTCGCTGATCGTCGAGAATACAAAGGCCTCCGAATTGCTCGAACAGCATTTCGCAATGAATGCCACGGAGTTGCTGGAAAATGCGCGCCAGGGCGCAAAGGACAACGCGAAGGCTGCCGAACAGCTTCTGGTCACGAGCGTCCGCAATCCGAGCAAGGTCGTGCGTCTGCTGGCCGAGTCCTTCTACAAGCAGCTTGTCAAGGCAGGCTTCAACGAAGGACACATCACCACTGCCGCTAGCAGATTGCTGGAATGCATCGTGAATCCGCCGGAAGACGCGAAGTAGGCTTTGCGCGGCTGAATCTTTCCATGGGAAGGCACGTCGCTTTTCCAAACAGACACTTTCATTAGACATCAAAAACGGAATTTTAGAATTATGCCACTTTGGGACGGTCGTTTCAGTGAGGGCCCTGATGCCCTTGTGCTTCGTCTTTCGGAATCAATCAGCTACGATAGACGGTTGTATCCTTTTGACATACAGGGAAGCATGGCTCATGCAACCATGCTTGCCAAGCAGGGCATCATTCCGCAGGAAGATGCGGACAAGATTCTAAAGGGGCTCGAGCAGGTCAAAGGCGAACTCGACCGCGGCGAATTCGTCTTCAAGACCGAATTGGAAGACATTCACATGAACATAGAGAGCCGTCTGACCGCACTCATCGGCGCGGCTGGAGCACGACTCCATACGGGCCGTTCGCGCAATGATCAGATAGCCACGGACGAACGGCTTTATCTTCGCCATGTGATCGACATGATCCGTGGCGAAGTGCAGGATTTTCAGAAGGCGCTCTGGAAGCTCGGAAACGATAATAGCGATGCGATCATGCCGGGCTTCACGCATCTCCAGCACGCGCAGCCAGTGCTTTTCGCACATCATCTTCTCGCCTACGTTGAAATGCTTGAACGCGATTGCGAGCGTCTGGCGGACTGCCGCCATCGCATCAACCGCCTGCCGTTGGGCGCTGGCGCACTGGCTGGATGCACGCTTCCGTTGAACCGCGAGTTCGTTGCGGAGCAGTTGGGCTTCGAGGGCGTTCTTCAGAATTCCATGGATGCAGTCGCCGACAGAGATGGCTCTATCGAGTTCCTCTCCGATCTTGCGCTGATTTCCATGCATCTCTCGCGTTTCGCGGAAGACGTCGCGATTTGGTTCAGCCAGGAGTTCGCATTCGTCGAAATCGGCGATGCCTTCACAACTGGAAGCAGTCTTATGCCGCAGAAGAAGAATCCCGACATGGCTGAACTGACAAGAGGCAAGACGGGACGCGTCTATGGCGCGCTGATGAGCCTTCTGACCACGCTGAAGGGATTGCCGCTGACCTACAATCGCGATTTGCAGGAAGACAAGGAGGGTCTCTTCGATGCAATTGACACGGTGTCGCTTGTGCTTCGCACGTTGACGGCGATGCTTGCGACCGTGAAGCCGCGCCCGAAGCGCATGGCCGAAGCTGCTTCCGATCCGTCCCTGATGGCGACGGATTTGGCGGAGGCTCTCGTGAAGCAGGGCGTGCCGTTCCGCGAAGCGCACCACCAGGTCGGACGCTTTGTCGGCGCCTGCACGGCCCGCGGCATTACGCTTGCCGAAGCGGATCTGCCGCTGATGAAGGAATCCATCCCCACGGCGGTTCCTGAGTTCCTGCAGATATTCGATGCCGCTCATAGCACGTCGGCAAGAAATCTTACCGGCGGAACCGCTCCCGCGCAGGTGAAGGCTCAGCTGGCGCGCTGGAAAGCGAAATTCAATGAATAGAACAAGAAGGAAAGGACGACAATGAAACGATTTCAGGCATTCTTCTTTTTGCTGCTGACGGTTTCTCTCGCATTTTGCGCGGGCGATTCTCGATGGGTCAATTCTTCTTTCAAGTGGCGTGGCACTGGTGTGGTCTGCACGGAGGTTTTTCCTCTCTTCAGCGATCTGTTCCGCGTTTCGTATTCTTCGCCAAAGGGCAGTCTGAAGATCACGCTTGTGGATGTCTCCGATGACCATAAGCGCCTCGCCGACAAGGTAGTTGTGGATTCATGGCACCAGACGCTTCCTGAACGCAAGGAATATTCCGGACGTTCGAAGGCGTATCTGCTTATCGAAGGCGCTTCTGCCGAGTGGCAAGTCACTGTCGATCAATATCTTGATACAATTCAGGAGTGGACGCTGATGAATTCGGACAGCAAGAAGGACGTTCAGAAGCCGCAGAAAAAGGTCGCTGTGTGGGCTTCGGAAGGACCTTCTGAAATCGAATATGCCCCCAAGGCGGTTTCATGGCGAATTTCCACCAAGAACGACGATGGTGCTCCCGTGCGCGTCAGCGTCATGACGAAGGAAGAGAAGCCACGTGTTCTCTTCAAGGGGCTGCTTCGCAAAGACAATGCCGCCGCCACCGGCTGGATTCATTGCAGCGATCCAGTCATGATAAAGGTCGAATGTGCCGAAGATTCTGGATGGAGCATTGATGTTTCTCAGCCGCAGTGACGTGTTTTCTGGGCCTTCGCGTTGAGAAGATAATTTGCGCGGAGGCCTTCTGAATTGATATTATGGCTACTGAGAATTCAGAATCAGAAGAGAATACAGTCCCGGTGTCTGCCAGGCGGGCTGCTGGGACTCTGAATTTTGTGTTTTTTGGCATTGCAAGCCTACTGTTTCTGGTATGTGGACTTGTGGTTTTGGGGTGGCTTGAGACAAAGTCGGCTGCTATTCTGGTCATTGGAAGTCTGTGTTTGGTCATGGGATACTGTACCGAGTCGGCACGGTATTACAAAAAACTCCACATGCCGAGACTGAGCACGCAGGGATATATAAAGGCGTGGGTTTATTGGGGGACGGTGGCGCTTTTCATCATTCAGGTAATTGGTGTTCGGAAGGGGTTCCAGACTGGCCTTATGTGCGTGTTGACGATACTTGAGGCGACGTGCATTTTCATCAATTTCATGAGTGTGCGCGGCTTGTTGCGTCAGATGGAACTGGTTGTTGTGCAGGGTGTTTTGCATTGCGTTGGAGGCGTGATTCTCATAGGCGGTTTCTTCAAGGAACTTGAAATGTATGTTTTTGTTCTGCATCGTGACTTTCTGGATGCCTTTCCGCCAGCTGTAAATCAAAGTCTTCAGTGGCTCTTTGAGCATATCTCCGTAGGCGGGACTATTTTCATTGGTATTGTTCTTCTGGCTTTAGCCTACGGTCTGAGGCTGTGGCTTTATTCGCTAAGGAGCGGCGAAAAACTAGGCGAGTTCATTGACAAGCAGACGGTCGTTGCGTTGACGATTTTCATTTTGAGTGTAGGCTTCTGTTTCGTTGCACGCCAAATGTTGAGCCGTCATCATCGAGAAGCCATTGCCGTATGGGAGACGCATTCTAAGGAGATGCAGGACAAGTTCGGCGTCACAGACGAATTTTCCGTGGAGGGCAGGGGATTCATGCTTCGCCAGAAGGACATAGGCAGATTGGTGGTCACGCTGGCTGATTCACTTGAAGAGAAGGACGCGCCGTACGCATGGGCGAATTTCAACGCGACGATGTCGGAGGGGGCGCAGGAAAAACTGGTCCGCTGGTATCCTGAAGATACAGGTCCCGATGGGGAGGACAGAGCTGGATTGATGGCATATCGTGAGGCGTTGGAAGCAGTCTGGCAGTCGCTTGATGCCGCTGTGGAAGCGCTGCCGTCTGCGCAGGATGCGGCTGTGACTTCAGGCATATTCCTATTGGAAGAGTGGCGTTTTCTGGCGGCGATGGAACTTGGTGAATATCAGCAGGCCCTTGACGCATTGGCGCAGTTTCAGAAATTCGGACGTCAGGGACTATCCTGCGGACATTTCGAGGGCATGACCATTGCATTGCGTTGGCTTGTTCATTGGTGTGAAATGGCAGCAATGATGCCAGAAGAATATCATGACGAAATAAGCAAGCGTGTTGAAAATCTTGTGGCGTTCGTGGAATCTCTTGATGACAGGAAAATCATCTATACGGAGACAAGAAGACAGCATGGATATGTGATGCACGCATTGGATGACGAGGGCGGACTTGGCAGTCAGGCGCTCTTCTTTCCGTTCGTGGAGATGATTGCCAGAATGGACGATTGTCGTCTGCTTTCCGAATTTTCCCGTGCGGAGAATTTTGAGGAGATAGTGGTTCCGCGCGAGAGCATGTGCTTCTATACCAGTGTTGCGGGATACTTCATGAAGAAATGTTCTGAAGAACAGCAGGTTCTTCTAGGACATCTCAGCCAGTTGCAGTAGTTCGCTGGCGACGAATTACATTAACATGTCTTACAAGATTTCTTTAGACAAATAGTACAATTAGTACAACTTAAGGAGAATCATGTCAAAGTATACGAAAGAGCAGTTGGTCGCAATTCTGGCGCCAGTTGGGCAGGAGCACGTTCTGCGTTTTTGGGAAAAGCTGTCCGATGCCGAAAAGGACAATCTTGGCGGTCAGATAAGCGCGATCAACTGGAGCGAGGTCTCTCAGTGGATTCACGACGCGCTTCATGGCGGCGAAGCCACGGGAATTCCCTTCGATAAACTGGTGCCTGCGCCGTATATTCCGCTGAAGGCGGAGAGTCCCGCCGACCAGGCACGTCAGGCCGACGCGTTGGCGACTGGCGAAGAACTGCTTCGCCAGGGCAAAGTTGCAGGCTTTACGGTTGCGGGCGGTCAGGGCACGCGTCTTGGCTACGATGGCCCGAAGGGCACCTATAGCTTCTCGCCAGTTCGCAACAAGACACTTTTCCAATATTTCGCCGAAGGCATTCTGCGCAACATGGAAAAATACGGCACTGTGATTCCATGGTACATCATGACCAGTCCCGCGAATCACAAAGCCACGGTGGATTTCTTTGAAGCGAACGGCTATTTCGGTTTGGACAAGGCGAACGTCCGTTTCTTCACGCAGGGACAGCTGCCTGGTTTCGATCAGAACGGCAAGGCGATTCTCGAGGCTCCTGGCAGTCTGGCACTCTTCGCGAACGGCCACGGCGGAACGCTGGCTGCTCTGCGCGATTCCGGAACGCTCGACGATATGGAAGCGCGCGGCATAGAGTATCTCTCCTACTGGCAGGTGGACAATCCGCTGGTGGCGACTTTCGATCCGCTCTTCCTTGGCTTCCATCATCTCTCTGGTTCGGAGATGAGCGCCCGCGCGCTTATCAAACGCGACGCAATGGAAAAACTCGGCCATTTCTGTCTGCTTGACGGCAAGACCATTATCGTCGAATACTCCGACATGCCGATGGAACTCCTTCAGCAGACTGACGAGCAGGGCCGTCTGCGCTTCCGTGCAGGTTCCCCCGCGATTCATGTGATCAGCCGCAAATTCATCCAGCGCCTTACTAACGGCACGCTTTCGCTGAAGCCGCATCGCGCTCTCAAGAAGATATCCTACATCGATGAGAACGGCGCGCAGATCAAGCCCGAAAGTCCCAACGGCATCAAATTGGAGTTCTTCATCTTTGATGCGCTTCCGCTGGCGAAGTCTCCGATGATTCTCGAAGGCGACCGCTCCGAGCAGTTCGCCGCAATCAAGAACCCCTCTGGCAGCGATTCGGCCGACTCGTGCCGCCGCGATCTGCAGGAGCGCACTGCAAAGTGGCTGAGCGCCGCGGGTGTCAAAGTGCCCAGAAAGGCTGACGGCTCTTTGGACGCCACAATCGAAATCTCTCTGAAACGCGCGGTTTGCATCGAAGACGTCCAGGCATTGGTTCGTGCAGGCGAGATTCCGTCTGAAATTGCTGCTGGAAGCACCTTCGCATTGGATTAGAAAGCAGAGTGAGTGCCAATCGCACATCATTTGTCGGACAGGCGGGCGTCGCTTTGGGAAAGGCGATGCTTTCCTGTCTCATGTTTCTGTTCGGCGATCTTTCGCCACGCGGGAAACGCTTTTGGGCGAATGTGTTCTTCGTCTTAAGTTGGCCGTTTCTGTGGCGGAAACGCCGCGGGACCAGCGCCAATCTTGCGGTAGCATTTCATGAAAAGAGCGATGCTAAAC
>JAKSPA010000044.1 GCA_024405235.1 Lentisphaeria bacterium | reverse complement strand
AGAACAAAGCGGCGATCTCCATGCAGGCGCTGATTGAGCCCAACAGCGCAATCGAGGATCAAATCGTCTCCCGCATTGACGGCACGTCGATACCGATCACGCTGGACGAACCCAATGTCATTCTGCTAGACCAGCCGGAATGGCGCATCGACGGCGGCGAATGGCAGCCAAGCGAAGAGATTCTCCGCATGCACAACAACGTCCGTGCAATATGGGGCCTCGGTCCAAAGAGCAACACAATCGTCCAGCCGTGGGTGTATCCAGTCTCCGATACGTCGTACGGTCTTCTGGAAATGCGTTTCGCCGTACACTGCGCGGTTCCTCTGGAAGGCGCCTTCCTTGCGCTGGAGCAGCCAGAACAGACAAAGATCGTCCTTGACGGCGCCGAACTGAAATTCAGCGACGCGGGCTATTGGACCGATGCATGCCTGCGCAAAACCGCTCTGCCGCGTCTTGAAGCCGGCGACCATGTGCTGGTATTCACACGCGAATATCACGACGACACGAACATCGATCGCGCGTACATTCTCGGCGATTTCGGCGTGAAGGTGGAAGATCGCACGATTACGGCAATCGCGCCTGTCAGAACGCTGCATTGGGGCGACATCGGAGTCCAGGGCCTGCCCTTCTATTCAGGCAATGTGACTTACCACACCACCTTCGAACTCCAGAAGGACAGCAAGCAGACAATGCTGCGCATGCCGTCGCGTCTTGGTTCATTCGATTCTCAAATCCAGGACGCACGACTGCTCTCTCGCGAACTCAATTTCGCCACATTCAAAGGCACTCTGCTCGATGCGACTCTCGACGGCAAGTTCGCTGGAAACATCGCATTCGCGCCGTACGAACTAAAATTGGGCGATGTGTCAAAGGGCACGCACAAACTTGACATCACGCTCTACAACAGCCGTTACAACTCCTTCGGCGCCCTGCACTTGACCAACAGAGTATTCTGGACCAACGCCGATGCATGGAGATCCCTCGGCGATGATTTCACCTACGGCTACAGAACGGTTCAAGTCGGAATCCTCTGCGAACCGCTGGTGCTTTCCGCCGAAGCACAAAAATAGCCGCCATGACTGCATTCGAGAGCTTTCCTGAAGAATGGCGCCGCGTGATCGCAGAGCCGTTCCTGACGCCACTCGAACGCGTCCACGAAGCGCGTGACAACGGCGCCGTGGTCTATCCCCCAGAGGGAAAGATATTCACGGCGCTTCGTCTTACACCGCCGCAGAATGTCCGCGCGGTCATTCTCGGACAGGATCCCTACCACGAACCTGAGCAGGCGATGGGACTGGCATTCGCAGTTCCGCAGACGACGAAAGCGCCGCCTTCGCTCCAGAACATCTTGAAGGAATACTGTGCCGACATGGGACTGGCCGAAGCGCCGTCAAGCGATTTGACAGCGTGGGCAAGACACGGCGTGCTTCTTCTGAACACGCTCTTGAGCGTCGAAGAGGGGAAACCTCTATCGCATCAGAAATTCGGCTGGCAGAAGCTTACGGATCAGATTCTGGAAGCCTGCAACAATCTTCCGCAGACTATTGCATTCATTTTATGGGGCAGAAACGCCATTGAGAAACGACGCCTTATCGACGAACAGCGGCATATAGTCATAGCAGGGCCGCATCCGTCACCGCTTTCGGCATACAGAGGCTTCTTCGGCTCAAAGCCCTTCACCACGGCAAACAGAATGCTTGCCGCCAAAGGCGCCGCACCTATCGACTGGACGCTTTGAGATATTGGCCGCTGCGCGGCGAACACGGGGCCGCAGGATGCGCCCTTACTGCCGCTGCGCGGCAACATACGAACGTGCAATATCAAGGGGCACTGTATGTCTATGGCGGTCCATAAAAAACGCATGCATATAGCGCGAAGCGCAGTAAGGGCGGTGCCACCGGCCAAGTGTTTGTACTGCCGCTGCGCGGCGAACACGGGGCCGCAGGATGCGCCCTTACTGCCGCTGCGCGGCAACATACGAACGTGCAATATCAAGGGGCACTGTATGTCTATGGCGGTCCATAAAAAACGCATGCATATAGCGCGAAGCGCAGTAAGGGCGGTGCCACCGGCCAAGTGTTAATGAACATCTTATAATGATTTTTATGACTTTGTGGTATTTGGGTGACAAACTGAAACTTCACCATTAATTTATACTAAAAAGATTTCCTCTTCCATCCCCCCTAAAACAGCAAAAAAATGCTTATTCCATTCTACTCAAGCGGTTTCTATTATTCTCCACATTGTGAGGAAATGACTGTTACCACATGTGGTCATTCTTTGCCATGCCTTCAGCAACCAGGCCGTTTCTATAACATCTGCTTTAGACTGGCTGATTCCATTCCAGCGCATGTTTTGGACTATCTTCTAAAGGAAAGGCTTGAGTGGCGAAATCTGGCTCCAGAGAAACGAACTCTGCCAATCTACGGAGAACGCTGGATTTTCAAGACACTTGACCAATGGCTTGAAAGGGGGCTTGGCAGTCGCATTCTTGCGAATACGGCAGTAAGCGATTGCGTATACGAGGAAATCATCTCACACGACGAAATAGAATGTCAGATAGGAGCATTTGTAATTATGCCAAATCATGTGCATCTACTACTGAAAATGTTCAGAGGATATGATCTGCAATCTCTATTAGAGCGCATTAAACGCAAAACTTCCGCAAAAATCAAACCACTCTTGAACCAAGACGATGAAAGAATATGGATGAAAGGAAGTTTTACAAGAATCATTAGATCACCAGCGGAACTAAAACGAACGATAAAGTATTTTTTGAACAATCCCCATGGTAATAAATCAGTTCCTGTATATTTACGTGGAGATGATAGACCTTTTACAAATCTGCCACTTTTGCAAATATAGACAATAACCTGCGATCCCTCGTTCAACATTTAAGTTATTGAGGGACCGCATGATGCGTCTTTACATCAAACGCTGCAGAATATAATCGCGGCGCGTAGGAGTATTCTGCGGTCCCATAAGGAAGTTCACAAAGCTATCCAGTTTTCTTGCGTTCTCGACCGTCACCAACTGAAGACGTATGTCGTTTCCCTTGATGAACTGACCGAATTCATTGGGGCTGATTTCACCTAGTCCTTTGAATCGCGTGGTCTCCGCGCCGCTGCCGATTTTCTTGATGGCATCGTCGCGTTCCTGTTCCGAATAGCAGTAGATTGGTTTATGTGACTTGCTTCTTACCCTGAAAAGCGGTGTATCCAGAATGTATAGATGCTCTGCGGAAAGCAATTGCGGGAAGAATCGCAGGAAGAAAACGATAAGCAGATCGCGAATGTGGTAGCCGTCTGGATCGGCATCGGTTGCGATGACGACTTTGGCATATCGGAGATTCTCGATGTTGTCTTCGGTTCCAAGCGCTCTCATGACGCCATACAGTTCCTCATGCGTATATAACACTTCGCGGGAAGCATTTACGCAATTGAATACCTTTCCGCGCAAGGCGAATACCGCCTGGTGCTGCGCATCGCGATTCTGCACGACGGAACCCGCTGCGGAATCACCCTCGGTCAGGAATATCATAGAATTCTGGCAGAAGGCCTTCTCCTCAGGCTTGCGTTTGGAATCTATTTCGTTCAGATGGAACTTGCAATCGCGCAATTTCTGAATCTTCAGAGACGTTTTCGCCGCCATCTCCTTTGCGCCTTTGCGGATGTTCTGAATCTGTTTGCGGAGATTCTCGTTTTTGTCGAGTTTCTCAAAAATCACCGTCTTGATGTCTGGATGCTTGAAAAGGAACTGGACGATCGCGGCCTTGACTTCCGCAACGACGGAAGCACGGATTTCAGGATTGTACAGCTTATGCTTTGTCTGAGATTCAAATACAGGCTCCTTGAGCTTCAGCGCGATTGCGCCGAAAAGTCCTGCGCGGATGTCCTCCGCCTCATATTGCTTGTCTTTTGGAGCCAGTTCGTTCACTCCCTTTACAACGCCCTCCTTGAAAGCGGCGAGATGCGTACCGCCATCGTTGGTGAATTGCGTATTGGCGAAGGAATAGTAGTTTTCGTTGGCAGAATTGGTGTGGCAGAATGCGAACTCCAGATTTTCAGTCCTGTAGTGGATGATGTCGTAAAGTGCATCCGACTCCATCTTGCTTTCAAGAAGGTCGAGCAATCCACGTCTGGAGAAGAACTTCTGTCCGTTCAATTCAAGCGAGAGTCCCGCGTTCAGCCATGCATAGTGCTGAAGGCGCTTTTCAAGAAATTTCTTCTCGAAATGGAATTCGCCGAAAACCTGCGTCGACGGCAGGAATTGAATCGTGGTGCCGTTTGGTTCCTCCGTGGCGCCGTTTTCGTCCTTTACGAATTTGCCCTCCTTGAAAAAGACGCGGGCGAACTTTCCGTCACGGCAACTGGTGGCAACGAAACTTTCCGAAAGGAAATTGACCGCCTTAAGACCGACGCCGTTCATGCCGATCGAAGCGGAAAAGACCTTCGGCTGACCATCCTCTCCCTTGGCGAATTTGCCGCCCGTATTGATTTTTGAGACGCAATCGCGCAATTTTTCCAGCGGGATTCCACGTCCGAAATCGCGCACCGTCACAGTCTTGTCAGGCGCCAAAGTAACCAGCACGCGCCGTCCAGCGCCCATGATGTATTCGTCGATCGAGTTATCTACGACCTCCTTGAAGAGGACATAGATTCCATCTTCCGTGTGGTCGCCATTGCCCAACGCGCCGATGTACATTCCAGGGCGCTGGCGCATGTGATCGACGGTATCCAGACTGCGAATTGCCTCCGAACTGTAATCGACGGAGGCATTGGATATGCTGGATGCGGCTTCGCTTTCGGAAAAAATTGTCGCTTCGTCTTCAGCCATGAATCAATGTCAAATTACTTTTTCTTGCCGCGTTTGGCGCTCGGAGAGGGGCTTGATTTCGGAGCGCGGAAGCCCATGCCGGAAGAGTGGCGGCGCTTCACAGGTGCGCCATCTTCGTCGATGTCGTCCAAATCGTCGTTCAATTCATCAAGGATATCGGGCTGTTCCTCCCCGTCGTCATCGGCATTCCAATCGTCTTCATCGCTGGAATACTCGCCATCCATGACATCGTATTCTTCTTCGTCTAGATCATTGTCGAAATCATTCTGAAGCGAGGAAGCCATCACCGGCCTGCCGCACTCTGGGCAAATGCCGTCTTCGTTCTCCACGTCTGAGATTTTGACTTTGCATTCGCAATGTGGGCATTTGATTGTTTCACCTGGCATAGTTGTTTACTCCTATGTTTATTGTGTATGATTGAGTCTTCATGCATTTTCCATGAAGACCATGGCCACTATTTGATTTTAGAATCGTCATGGCGCGTAATTTATACGCACGTCGGGAAAAAGTTGTTTCAAATCACTCTTCTTTTTGCAGTTTGTTCATTGTATCTACAAGGAAAGTGAGATTATTGTCGAATTTTTTGAGATTGACAAGCAGTTTTTCCATGGCGGTTGCGGGATCCTGACAGGCGCAGAGGCTCTTTCTGATCTTCCACATGACCTCCAGTTCGCGCTGATCTGGCATGAGAAGCTCTTCGCGGCGCGTTCCGGATTTCGTGATGTCGATTGCAGGGAAGATACGACGGTCCGCGAGGCTGCGGTCAAGATGCAGCTCCATGTTGCCAGTGCCCTTGAACTCTTCGAAGATGAGTTCGTCCATGCGGCTGCCCGTGTCGATGAGCGCTGTCGCAAGAATCGTGAGGCTTCCTCCGCCCTCGATGTTTCGTGCCGAACCGAAGAAGCGCTTCGGCTTGTACAGCGCATTCACGGAAAGACCGCCGGAGAGGATGCTTGCGGATTTCGGCGCGAGAGTGTTGTATGCACGCGCGAGTCGTGTGATCGAATCCAGCAGAATGACCACGTGCTTGCCGTTTTCGACAAGACGCTTCGCACGTTCGGAGACGATGTCGCAGAGTGCCGCATGGTGTTCGGCGGGTTCGTCGAAGGTGGAGGCCACGACTTCGGCATCCACGAGACGACGCATGTCCGTGACCTCTTCGGGGCGTTCGTCAACCAACATGACGATAAGCGTCACGTCCGCATTGTTCGCCAGAATCGAATTCGCGAGTTTTTGCAGGACGATTGTCTTTCCGGTTCGCGGCTGTGCGACGATAAGTCCGCGCTGTCCGCGGCCGACTGGCGTGACCAGATCGACGACGCGCATGCTGAGTTCCTCCTTTCCGTGCTCCATAAGGAGGCGTTGAGTCGGATAGAAAGGCGTGAGCGTCTCGAACGCATGCAGGCCGCGGCGTTGAGAAGGCGCTATGCCGTTGATTGCGAGAATCTTGACGAGAGCGCTTCGTGGATCGTTTGCATTGGTGCGCTTTATGGTTCCAAGCACGCAGTCGCCGACGCGCAGGCCATAGCGTTTTATGTAAACTGGCGTCAGATAGATGTCCTGGTTGGATTCCTGATAATTCAAGTCCGCCGCACGCAGATGTCCATAGCCATCTCTGGAGATCTCCAGAACGCCTTCACCGTAGATTGTCTGCTCTTCAGAGAAATCGCGTTCGTCGTTCGCGGCGCTGATCTGCTTGACCATGGCGCCCTTTGTGACATCGTCCTCCAGCGAAATTCCGAGTTCCTTTCCGATTTCGGTGAGAATCGCGACATCGGTATCCAGAAGATGCGGACGATTCAGGCGCGGACGCGTCGTGACCTTCTCCGCCACCATGTCGATATACGCAGGCGCGATATCCTCATCGTCGAACTCTCCTTCGTATGCAGCCAGAACCGCGCCTTCGTCTTTGACGGAACGCGAGTTCTTCTGGGACTTCTGATTCTTCTGACCGCCTTTCTTGCCGTTGGACGACTGCTGCGATGAATCGGAATTTCCGCGCTGGAACTGTTTTGCAGTCTCAGCGGGAAGGTTGATCTTCTCCGCCTTCGGAGTCGCGCGCTTCGGCGGTGGCAGAGTGATAGGTGCAGGCATTGTTCCAGAGGACTTCGAGAGCGTCACCAAGCCAGTGCCGCTTCCGAGATTGGGAATAAGCGTGCTGAAAAGCGGCGTTGTCTGCGCGCTTTCAGAGTTCTCGTCCATCTGAACTGCTTCGGCTTTGGAGGAATTGACGACTGGTTCGCTTGTCTCGACGATTGCCGCCTCTGCGCCGTCATCTGTCGAATCGTAGTCTGGTTCCGGATCGTCGGGAGAGAAAGTGTAGCGTTCCATCTCGTCGTTCTTTTTCTTAGGCATAATCATTTGATCTTGTTAACGTGACGTCAATTTTGAAAGCATTTTGCCGCATTTGTCGCGGAGTTCTTCAAGCGTTCCCGTGGTCTCAATTACATAATCGGCACGGTCGCGTTTTTCATCCATGGAAATCTGAGAGGCAAGGCGGCGTTTGATCTCTTCGTCATCCCAACCGCGCTTGCGCAGTCTCTCCAATTGCATTTCCGGCGTGCACCACACCGCAATGACTTTCGTGCCAGGCACTGCCCAGCCTGATTCATACCAAAGCGGAATGGCGGCAAAGAGAGGTTCTGGAGCGGCCTCCGCCTCAAGTCGCGCAAATTCGGCGCGAATCAGCGGATGAAGAAGATTGTCAAGCCATTTCAGTGCCTCTGGCTGCGCAAAGACGATCTTGGCGAGGGCGGGACGGTTCAGTCTGCCGTCTTCAAGAATTAGTTCCCTGCCGAAATGTTCGGCGATGGCGGCAATTGCAGGAGTGCCTGGCTCGTAGAGAGCATGCGCGATGTCGTCAGCATCCGCGCAATGCGCTCCCATTTCGCGGAGATTCGCAAGGACGGCGCTTTTTCCGCATCCGATTCCACCTGTTATGACTATCATTTTTCTAAGTGAACAAGTATTTCGTCAAGAATTCGTTGCGGCACATCGCCAGAGAAATCCTGAACATCGATGAGTACAGCGCCTGGATGCTGATGTTTGAACCACGTGAGCTGCCGTCTGGCGTATTGAATGGTTCTATTCGAAAGAATTTCACGGATGGCATCAAGACCGCCGACGCGACCATTCTCAAGCCACTGAGCGATATCTCTGTATCCAAGTGCCTGCCATGCAGTCGGAGCAGTGGCGAGACCATTTTCAAGAGCTCTTTCGCACTCCTGAATCCATCCTCTTTCAAGCATGGCATCTGTGCGTTTGCGAATGCGTTCCTTAAGCTTCGTCAAATCGGGCAGGATGCAGAATTGACGAAAGCCTTTCTGAGGCTCCTCATTGCGCTTCTTAAGCTCCCATGGCGGCGTTCCAGTGATTCTGAAGACCTCCACCGCTCTTGCGAGATGGCGTGGATTTCTTGCGATGTCCTCTGGAATTTCGCCAGCGGCGGCAAGTTCTTCGCGTAACCGTGCACAGCCGTCTGGCGTTGCCGATTCGGCACGAAGGCTTTCGGCAATTTCAGGATCGCTTGGCATCAACGAGAAGCCATAGACAAGCGCCCGTGCATAGAGGCCAGTGCCGCCCGCCAAAACAGCCGTCCTGCCGCGCGACGCGATTTCCGAAATAACCTCAAGCGCCTTTGGCACAAAGAGATTTACATTCCAGACTTCGGAGATTTCCAGACAATCCACGAGATGATGCGGAGCAAGCGAAAGTTCATCCGGACCAGGCTGAGCGGTGCCGATTGGCAGACCTTTGTAAACCTGCATCGAATCAAACGAAACGACTTCGCCATCCAATTTCCGCGCCAGTCTGGCAGCCACAGCGCTCTTCCAAGAGCATGTGGGCCCCATGATCACCAGAGCATCTTTCACGGCGTCATCCTTTTTTCGCCTTTTCGCCAGCCGCGCGTTTGGTTCGGAAGAATTCGTAGAAAATAATGAAAACGACCGAACATGAAATCGCACTGTCCGCGACATTGAATGCAGGCCAGTATTCGAATCGTATGAAATCGACTACGCCAAGCGGGAAAAAGAGCCTGTCGATCATATTGCCAAGAATGCCTCCAAGCAGGATTCCGCACGGAATGGCGTAGAATGGCTCCTTTTCGGAAATCGTCTTCCAGTAGAGGATTATGGCAAGCGCAACCGCCAACGAAAGCAATCCAAGAAGCCACGGGCGCCCTGCAAGAATTCCCCATGCAGCACCCAAATTCCTCCAGTGCACTAATTTAAGGACCTTTGGAATCAAAACGATTTCATTTTCTCCTGGAGTGGGCCAATTGTGATACACGAGAAATTTCGTGAATTGGTCAAGAAGAAAAATCACAAGGGCGCACAGCCCTGGCCAGCCAACAAGGGCGGTCTTAGAAAGGGGGAAATGCTTCACGGGGGGAAGAAAAGTCAAGTGATTGCTTTGACGGATAACGCCTGGCACCATAATTGCCGGCAATTGCCTTAAGATAATCGCATGTCGCCATTTTGCAAGTCAATGCAGTGCCATTGACACTTAACGAAAGAAAAGAGAACACAACAGCTCCAATCGCCTTTTCGCAATTCTACGCTTTTTCCATGAAAAATCTGTCGGAAGAAGCCAAAAATCACCATTAAAAAGGGAACTATATACTTAAGTTGCCATGTGGAAAATGTGAAAAATGTGGGACAAGTTAAGTTTACATACCTCCCAAAAGGCCTAAACGGAGAGTTCACTGAATTTTGTCCAAAAACGCGTCCGCGGGAGCCCAAAAACGCATGAAAAAATTGCCA
>JAKSPA010000043.1 GCA_024405235.1 Lentisphaeria bacterium | reverse complement strand
TCAAGGGTGTCCTCCTGCAAATCGGGAGTCTCCCAGCAACGCACGCCAAGCATTGCGACTTGATGCAGATACGCTGGATCATACTGTCCGCGCACAAGCACGCCGTCGGATTTCTCTTTCATCGCGCGAAGCACAAATTCGTCAACCGTCTTTTCGTAGGACGAGAAGAAAGAATAGTTGCCTTTGTTGACCAACGGACTCTGCCATGCGTCCACATCCTTGAATTTTGCATCGCCGCTCTTCCAGACCTTGCTCTTGCCTTCGTTGCCTGGCTCCTCCCAGTCGATGATGACTTTTGATGCAAAGGACTTGTCTTTCAAAAGCGCTTCCAAATCCGAACCGAGCAGTTTTTCGCCCTTCAGGAGCTGATCGCTGAACAAAACCACCTTGCCGACGTTCTTGCTGGCCAGGAACTCGACGATCCACTTGAGGAACTGCGCGAAGGCCTTGGCATGGGAGAGTTTCTTGCACTTGGAGCATTTGCACCAGACGCTTTCCGGAAGACCGTCGTTGGCATGCGGATGAATGTCGGACAAATCGTCGAAGCCCAAATGGAAATACTCCACGCCTTCTTCGAAATACCGTTCAAGGAAAGCGCCGAGATGTTCGCTCAAAGCCGCTCGTGCCGCGGCAGAGGTCAGGCACAGACCGTAGCCAGTCGGCTTGCCCTTTTCGTCGCACGCGGACAGTGCAGGAATCAGTTTCGGCAGAAGCGTGGAACGCCCCATCAGATTCATGACAGGGAAAATGATTATGCCGCGCTCGTGCGCGTATGTGAGGACTTCCTCGAAATTGTCGTTTTCGAAAAGCGCTGGCGAAACGGTCTTGTCATACCAGCGGTCGTATTTGACATTGTAGTAGCGCAATCTGCTCTCCGAAGACGGCTCGTTCGACGTCGGTTCCAAATGCGTCATCGTCATAAGGAATTCAGACGGTTTGGAGTAACCGGACATGCGGATGTCCGGATAGCAGTCGTATATTCCGAAACCGCACAGATTCAAATGCATCGCGCTCATCGTATCAAGCGCCTGGAACCAATCGTTGGCGACCATTCGCTCGGTCCCCCAGTTGCCGTCCATGATAACGCCGCGATGCGGAATCATCGGCCAGTCTCTGATGATGAGATTCGGCACCGCCTTGCCCTTGAACATCATGTCGAAAAGCGTCGCAAGAGTCTGCGCAGCCCAGACCATGCCCTCCTGATAGGGAGTTCTAATGAATACTTCGCTGTTCTTTATTTCCAGTTCATAGAAGTCCATGCGGACCGATTCGGGCACTTTGGACAAATCGAATTCCTCTGGTCCAAGAACCTGTGCGTCAACCACATATCTCTTCTTGTTGGCCACGACGCGAACGCCAGCCATCGTCAAGATGGAACGCAATGCCTTTCTCTGAATGGGAAGGACATTGCTTGTGGCAAGACGGACATCCATCGCCAATTCGCTGATACCCTCTCCGAGAATGATTTCCTTCGGTTGGGGGAACAGTTCATTTATCTCAAAACGTCGTGTGTTTGCCATAAAGACCTCACAGTTTCTGCAGACAGGATGCTTGACGAACGAATTGCTCCCAAAACAGCAGATATTTTTCGCCGCCGCGATGCGTTCGACGCGACAGACGAATCGGCGTTTTGGGAATATGAATCCGAACAAGAGAGAATAGTCTGCCCAAAAAACAGAATTTCGGCAGACAAAATTTCGCGTGCGATAATATAAATCCCAAAACAAATTCCGGTGTTCAACGACATAAGATTTACCGCGCTTTAGTGCAAAAATATACCTAGAAATATCATCTGCATGGTTGAAATCCGCGTTTATCACATTACATTTTCAAACTGTTCATTTCGTAACATCAACGTAAAAAAATAGGAGAGTAAAACGTTTATGGAAGAAACACTTGTGTCCGCCAGTATGCGGATTGAAGAAATCGTGATCTTCGTGATCTATCTGCTATGCATGCTTGCGATTGGCATCTATTTCTTCTTCAAGGATAGAAATGGCGGCGAAAAGACCTATTTCCTCGGCGACCGTCAGATGCGTCCATGGGTTGCCGCGCTTTCGGCAGGCGCCTCCGACATGAGCGCATGGGTGCTCATGGGATTGCCAACTGCCATCTATCTAAAAGGAATGGGACAGGTCTGGATTCCAGTCGGACTTGCAATCGGCTACGCCCTCAGCTGGATTTTCCTTGCGCCTAGACTCCGTAAGTTCTCCGTCGTTTACGGCGACGCAATCACAATCCCGCAGTTCCTGACCAACCGCTTCCTTGCAAAATCGAAATCACTGCAGGTCATCTGCGCAATCGTCTTCCTCATCGCATATACCATCTACACAGCATCCAGCGTCAAGGCCTGCGGCACGCTCTTCAACACAGTCACCGGACTTGATCCTATCTATGCAATGTATCTGGCGGCCATCGTCATCGTCAGCTACACCTTCCTCGGAGGCTTCTCGGCCGTCTGCTGGACCGACTTCTTCCAAGGACTGCTGATTCTCGGAGCAATGCTTCTTGCTCCTGTATTCGCAGCATTCACACTCCAGACTCTTCCGTCGAACCCTGGTCTGGAAAGCGGCCTCTGGGACAACGCATGGGCTTGGAAGGACATCGCCTCCGGCCTTGGCTGGGGCCTTGGCTACTTCGGCATGCCGCACATCATCATCCGCTTCATGTCTCTTAAATCCCAGAAGAACATCAGAAAATCCTCCGTCATCGGCATCAGCTGGACAGTTCTGGTCGTCATCTTCGCCGCTCTCATCGGCATCATCGGCCGCAAGAGCATCGCATACACTCCCGAAATCGCTGCCGGCGAACTCGTCTTCATCGAAATGGTGCGTCAAGTCTTCCCAGCACTCCTCTGCGGCGTTCTTCTGTCCGCCGTTCTGGCCGCTTCCATGAGCACCGCTGACAGCCAGCTGCTGGCCGCTTCCAGCGCCTTCTCCAGCGATGTCTATAAGCCGATCATCCGCAAGGGGCAATCCAGCGATGCTGAACTCCTGTGGGTCGGACGCTTCATCGTTCTCATCGTCGCTCTGCTGGCACTGCTCATCGCAACCAACCCAAGCTGCGGCTCCATCATGGGCCTTGTCTCCAACGCATGGGGCGTCTTCGGCGCCGCATTCGGTCCGACGATTCTGCTCTGCCTCTTCTGGAAGCGTTTCAACTTCCTTGGCGCAATCGCCGGCATTCTTGTAGGTGCAGTCGTTGACATCGCATGGTTCACCTGCATGCCTGCTCTCGGCGCGCAATGCGAATTCATACAGAAATGCTTCGTTGGTGTCTATGAGATCATCCCTGGCTTCATCGTCAGCCTCATCGCCGCAATTCTCATCACGAAACTCACGGCCAAACCGGCAGACGACGTGACAGAGAAATTCACCCAGGCAGTCACCTACGAAGACTAATTTGAATTCTGCCTGAATCAAAAAATCCCCCGGCGCCGATGGCACTGGGGGATTTTCCGTTTATACAACAGTCATTTTTTCTTTTTGACAGCTGGCAAATCCGTAGAATAGTCTGCCATCTCCTCTGCGACGCAAGCCCTGAAATCACTCATTCCGAGCTTTCCGACAATACATTCGCCAAGAAGTTTTTTCGACACGCTGTCCAAAGTATCGCCCAAATCCCTGAGGAATCGCTCCTCCTCGCCTTGATAGCAACAGCACACGCCAAACACGACCCACGCCTGCTGCAGACACTCCTGCAATTCGAGTGGCACGCGTTCCATAATATCCCGCAGCGAGTTTTCGGATTTTCTAAGCAGTCCGAGGCGTGCATCGTATTCATGGTTCAGAAAGGCATTCACGCGCGAAATATGCTTTGCATGGCAGCATCTAGTTTTTCCCGACTCCCACTTGCGAATGGTGCTCCAATTGATTTTCAAGAACATTCCAAGCTGTTGAAGGCTAATGCCTAAATGCAGCCTGTGAGCCTTGAACACCTCTCTGATCGTATCGGTGAAATCGCCTTCGAAATGCACCTTCCTCTGCTCTTCGTCATAGGCATCGCCTGAATAAATAATCCTGCATGTCGTCATCGGCATATCTCCTGTTCCTGACTGATTTTCAACGCAGGCACCTTTGCCGAACCCGCTGAATTCTGCATCAATTTGCTCGCCTCGGCCTCTATGACGCTTTTAATTTTGCCCATCAACTCATTTCGGACAGCAGGATAATGTTCGCAGAAACTGAAAAACGTTGCCGCGCGTTCCATCCATGCAAGCATCGGCGATGTCCTCCCACGATATTTCGGCTGCAGAGGATCGACTGGCGTGCTCATTTTGCGCAGTTCTTCATCATAATCGCCTGCAAGGAACTTCGAAAGCCTGTAAACATGGCTGTGATGGCAGCGCGTTATCGAACCATCCTCCCATTTTCGCAAAGTCGACCACGACACTCTAAGCACCGAACTCAATTGCTGCAACGTCACGCCAAGCGTTCTTCTACGGCGGCGTATGAACTCCCGCAATTCATGTGTCAATATGCCATTGAAGCGTTTTTCCGATGTCGTATTTAATGCCATTTTTTCTCCTTTTTCATCTCCCGTCCTCGCACAGAATATACATCAAAAGTCCTTGATTATCAACAAAATCACACCGAATACCAACAATGGAAAATCAGGGATGTCGTTTGTGATATTTTATCATTTTATATTATTAAATTTCAGTGCAAAAAAATACTTTCATATCGAAAGGAAGAATTATCCCCCTGAATATTGTCACAGAAACAATGCGAATCCAGTTTTCAGAGAAAGGAGCCACTTTTTTTGAAAACAACGTGGAACCTCACGCGCTTTTGTTTGTCCATTGTGATTGGCCGCAATCAATACGGGAATGAAACATCCTTTAATACAGACGAACTTCAAAATAATTCAGGGAACCAAGCCATGTCAATTGATGTCGTGCAATTAAATGCGAAGGCCAGTCAGGAAGCAGCCGCTCTTCAGGCGTTGCGCTCGGAAATCGGCAAAGTCATTATCGGGCAGGACTCTCTAGTCAACCGCCTGCTTATCGCCTTGATAACCAACCAGCACGTGTTGCTCGAAGGCGTGCCCGGACTTGCAAAAACTCTTACGGTCACTACACTTGCACAGGCGATTCAGGCAACCTTCCACAGAATACAGTTCACCCCTGATCTTCTGCCCGACGATCTTATCGGAACTCTCGTCTATAATCCGAAAAGCGGCGACTTCACAACAAAGCAGGGACCGGTTTTCGCAAACATCATTCTCGCCGACGAAATCAACCGCGCCCCCGCAAAGGTCCAAAGCGCACTGCTGGAAGCCATGCAGGAACGCCACGTGACAATCGGCGACAACACATTCCCGCTTCCCGCGCCGTTCCTTGTGCTCGCCACGCAGAATCCGGTGGAACAGGAAGGCACCTATCCGCTCCCTGAAGCACAGGTGGACCGATTCATGTTCAAGGTCGTCGTTGACTATCCAAGCACATCCGACGAACTGCAGATTCTCAGACGACATGGCAGCGCACGCCAAAATGCTTCTGTCCAGAAAATCATGACTCCAGACGACATCGCTCGCATCCGCGACGTCCTCGACAGCATATTCATGGACGCGAAGATCGAAGAATACATCGTCAATCTCGTCGATGCCACCCGCCATCCTGAGAACTACCACTTGAACGACCTCAAGCCGCTGATCCATTTCGGCGCATCGCCGCGCGCTACGATTTTCCTTGCGCTGGCAGCCAAAGGCCAGGCTCTGCTCGCAGGACGCGGCTACACAACACCGCAGGACGTGAAGAGCATCGCAATGGATGTGCTTAGACACCGAATTCTATTGACCTACGAAGCCGAAGCACAGGAAATCACTGCGGAAAATGTTGTCAAACAGCTGTTGGACGCCGTGCCAGTTCCATAAGAGGCATCGTCAATGGATATCGAAACACTGACAAAAAAACTGCGCAGAATCGAAATTCGCTCGCGCAAGGACGCCACAGACGTCCTTGCCGGCGACTTCAAATCGGCCTTCCGCGGCGCTGGAATAGAATTCGACGAAGTCCGCGAATATATGCCTGGTGACGATGTGCGTTCGATCGACTGGAACGTGACCGCGCGTCAGGGGAAGCCATTCATCAAGCGCTTTCAGGAAGAGCGCGAACTGACGGTATTCTTTCTCGTGGATTGCTCCGCTTCAGGAAACTACGGTGCAGGCGACACATGCCTTAACGACCTCTCGGCCGAACTCTGCGCCACTCTCGCATTTTCAGCCATCAAAAGCAACGACAAGGTGGGCCTTGCGCTCTTCACGGATCACGTCGAACGCTTCATTCCTCCAGCCAAAGGCGCCACGCACGCAATGCGCCTCATACGCGAAGTGCTTGGATACAAGCCGCAGAGCACTGGCACAAACCTGCCTGAAGCGCTCGAATTTCTTGCGCGCGCACTCAAAAAACGCGCGGTGATCTTCCTTATTTCGGATTTTCAGAATGCAGGCGATTTCGAACGTCAGATGAGTCTGCTCGCAGGAAAGCACGATCTCGTGGTCCTTCCACTGCGCGATCCTTCCATTGAGACTCTGCCTGATGCGGGCATCGTCGAAATGCAGGACGCCGAATCTGGCGAACGCTTTTTGGTGGACACATCCTCTCGCGCAGTCAGAGATGCATACGCACAACGTGTCCGCCAGCAGAACGAAATGCTTTCCGCACGTCTGAAACGTCTCGGAATCGACAACCTGCCCCTCTCTTTGGGAGACGAATGCACGCGCACGCTTTCGGCGTTCCTTAAACGACGCACGCAACGTCGGCGGTAATTCGCTAAATATGAAAAAAACAATTTCGTCCATAATCTCTTTGGCGTCATGTGCCGCCTTTGCAGAGGCTGAACTGAATGACGCATACATGATTGCCGAAAACAGACTCGAACCATTGCCTGCATGGCTTCCATGGGCCTGCATCGCAGCGGGTGTAGTCCTTCTTGGCATGATTGTGCTCTGCGTGCTATTCTACAGAAAGCACCATGCGAGACGCACTGCGCCGGCACCGACGCCGTATCAAATCGCCAGCGCCGCCTTGCAGGCTCTTCTTGCGGAGAGGCTTCCTGAGAAAGGCGAATCGAAGCTCTTCCATCAGCGCCTCTCGGCCATTCTGCGCGAATATCTTGAAGCACGCTTCGGCGTTTCAGCGCCACGTCTCACCACGGAGGAATCCATGTCGCTGCTTACAAAGACGCCTGCGCTCGTACAAGAGCACCGCAGACTTCTTCAGGAGTTCCTGAATGCGTGCGACATGGTGAAATTCGCAGGCGTCACCTCTGGTCAGACAGAGATGTCCGCTCTTGCCGCCTCCTGCAGAACATTTCTGGAGAACACGCAGGAGAAAACAACCATGGAGGACGAAAAATGATGACATATCGTTTCGAGAACCCATGGGCACTGCTGGCTTTGCTGCTCCCAGTGTTTTTCTTCCTAATTAGGCGTTTCAGAAAGCGCAGGACTCCCGCCCTGCATATCGCGACAGGCGCTTTTCTGCAGGGTCTTCCCAAAAGTCTGCGCATGCGCTGTCAATGGATGCTGCCTGCTGTCTGCTGCATGGCATGGATGGCCATGACAATAGCTCTGGCACGTCCGCAAAAAGGGCACGAACAGATTCAGGACCGCAACGAAGGCATCGCCATAGAGATGCTTCTCGATCGTTCTGGTTCCATGGCGGCTGAAATGGACTACAATGGACGCAGGCAAAACCGACTCGACACCGTCAAGGATGTTTTCAGCCAATTCGTTCTCGGCGACAAGTCGCTGGAATTGTCCGGACGCCACAACGATCTGCTTGGCGTGGTCGCCTTCGCACACTATCCATACACGATGTGCCCGCTCACGCTGGACCACAACGCACTGTCATTTGCACTGAAGAACATCGAGCTCATTGAAGGAGAGACGGACGAAAACGGCACAGCAATCGGCGATGCCGTCGCCATGGGCGTGGCAAGGCTCGCCGCTGCGGAAAAGACGCTCGCCGACCAAAACCAGAAGGACGCAAGCGCATACCATCTTCAATCGAAGGTCATAATCCTGCTCACGGACGGCCAGGACGAAGGCCCGCACACATACTCAATCGAAGAGGCATCGGCACTGGCGAAAAAGCACGGCATAAGAGTCTATTCAATTGCGATTCTCACTCCGAAACGCTACGCTAACACGCCATTCGGCATCATGCAGATGCCAGATAATCAATACGACACGACGGCCATCGAAGCCATGGCCTCGGAAACAGGAGGCATATTCCAGACCTGCGACAACGCAGAGGATCTTGCAGAAATCTACAAGAAAATAGACACGCTGGAAAAAAGCCACATCGATTCAGTGCGCTACGTGACTCACCACGAGCTCTACAGGCCTTTCCTTGAAGTCGCCTTCGCACTCGTCATCGCCGCAATCGCGCTGAAAATCACCCTCTGCAAGAGGCTCTGAAAACAAAGTTCCAAGACGAATTTCCTTTCGCAATACGATGTTCACGAATCTGCAATCTCTCAACTGGCTGTGGATGCTGCCGATTTTTGCGGCAATCATAGCCATACAGCACCTCCGTTCAAAAAAACGCCTTGAACGGCTCGCTGGACCAAACGCGCGCGCCGCGTTCCGTTCTCAATGCAATGACGCAGTCGCGTTATTGCGCTGGATGATGATTTTCGCAGGCTGCGCTCTGCTCATTCTCGCATTGGCGGGCCCCGCATGGGATCCTGTCACCGAAACAGTCACACGCCAGGGCCGCGATGTCGTCTTTCTCGTGGATGTCTCAAAAAGCATGCTCGCCGAAGATCTCCGCCCGAATCGCCTGGAACGCGCACGCGCAGATATACAGGATTGCGTTGACGCCCTGAAAGGAGACCGCGTCGGTCTAGTCGCCTTCGCAGGAACCTCCGCTGTCCTTTGCCCGCTCATGCAGGACTACGGCTTCTTCAGAATGATGCTTGCGGAGCTGTCGACTGATGCAGTCACGAGAGGTGGCACGAATCTCGGCGACGCACTGCGAACCGTCCAGAAGAAAGTCTTTGACGAACAGCAGCGTCTCGGCCGAGACATCATTCTCATCACCGACGGCGAAGACCATGATTCCATGCCAGTCGAAGCCGCAAAAGCAATCGGACAAGACGACATAAGGCTCATCGCAATCGGAATCGGCGACGACAAAAAAGGCACGCTGCTGCAGGTGCCGGACGACAAAGGCGTCAAGAGCGTCCTTCGCTACAATGGCGAACCAGTGCGCTCGAAACTGGACTCGGACACTCTGCGCGCAATGGCTACCGCGACGCCGGGGGGAATCTATCTGCCCGTGGCCACCAACGCATTCAATCTCAAAGAAACATACAAGGCACTCGTTGACTCTGCTGAAAAACATCTGCTCGAAAATGCAATCGTCGAACATCTTCAGCCGAAATCCCAACTCTTCCTGCTCCCTGCCATGATTCTTCTGGCATTGGCTCTCTTCCTGCCAAACGGCAGGAAACCATCCGCGAAAATAATCGCGGCCTTCGCGCTCGTCATTTCCATTGGCGCTCTTGACGCAAACGACTTCTCAGAAGGCAACAAGGCGCTTGCCAACGGCGATTTTGCAACAGCGCTAAAACACTACACAGAGCTCCGCGAAACTCTCGGCGATGAAATTCCGCCTGCACTTGACTATAATTCCGCTCTTGCGCAATATGGAATGGGCGACTACAACGGCGCCTTGACTTCCCTGCGAAATGTCGTCGAAACAAACGGACTTGCAGACACACCCAACGAAGCACTTGACAGCAAGGCAAGACTATCCATAGCCAACACGCAGTTCCGAATCGCCGAAGCAGCTGCCACACAGGCAGAGCAAAACAATAATCCGGAACCGCTCAAAGCCGCAAAAGAGGCTGTCGAAGAATCTCTTCAGATCTTCAAGAACACCATTCCAGACAAAAAGTTCAAGGAAGCAATAGATAACAATATCTCAGTTGCGGAAGAACTCAAAAAACGCATAGATGAACTTGAAAAAAAGTTACAGCAGAACGAACAGAGCCAGCAGAACGAACAGAGCCAGCAGAACGAACAGAGCCAGCAGAACGAACAGAGCC
>JAKSPA010000042.1 GCA_024405235.1 Lentisphaeria bacterium | reverse complement strand
TCGCCTTCGGCGGAGATGGCGTCGGACGCACGAACGATTGCGTCGTATTCGTCCCATTCGCGGCAATCGGCGACGAACTGCTCGTCGAAATCACCGAAACGAAAAAGAATTTCGCCAAAGGAAAGATTCTAGCGATCAACAAGCCAGGAGCAGGCAGAACCGAAGCACCATGTCCGCACTACGGCAAATGCGGAGGCTGCCAATATCAGCATCTCACATACGAGGCGGAATTCGCGGCAAAGACAAAGCAGCTACGCGATTGCCTCTCGCGCATTGGCGGCCTGAAAGAACTGCCGCCGCTTGACACTGCCTTCCCCGCACCAGAATTCTACGGCTATAGAAACAAACTGCGTCTTGAGGCTAAACTGCTCAACACGCCTCCTGGCGAACCGCCGATGGTCGATTACGGATACTATGCGCTGGACAACAAGTCGTTCATGCGCATCAATGGCTGCAAACTCGTCCGTCAGGAACTCAACAAATTCCTCCCGACAGCCATCAAAAGCGATTGGGGCAAAGCGAATGCGCACCGCAAGGCTCCTGACAAGCCCGGAGCACTTACGCTTCGCATAGACAGCCAGAATGAAATCAAATACTATTTCGGTTTCTCGCCCGCAAAACTCGGCTGGTTCCATGAAGAACTGGCAGACATCCCCTATCGCGTTCCGACTGGCTCGTTCTGGCAGGTCAATCCGCCAGTCGCATCTAAACTGCTGAAGACCGTCGATTCGTGGCTGCAGGGACTCAATCTTGACACACTAATCGACGCCTATTGCGGCGTAGGCACTTTCGCATGCGCGCTGACACCGCCATTCAAGGAACGCCTCCTCATTGAAAACGACCATGCGGCAACTGAAGCGGCGGAATACAACACACAGCAAAAAATGCTTGGTTGTCAAGTACTTACGGACGCAACGGAAAAAGCACTGCCCAAGCGCCTGCCCAAATACCCCATGGCCACCACACTCGTGGTCATTGATCCTCCACGCACCGGCTGCCAGGATGCCGTCATCGAGACGCTGATTGCAAACCGTCCGAAATTCGTCATGTACGTCTCATGCAATCCATCCACTCTGGCGCGTGATCTGAAGAAACTGACCGCAAACGGCACCTACTCACTCGCAAAACTGGCGATGTTCGACATGTTCCCAAGAACCGCGCATTTCGAAACCGCCGTCCTTCTGGAAGCGAAATAACATTCCGTAAAGATTGCATGACGCATCGCGTCGCAACTCGATAATAAGCACAGCCAGCCTGCGACACCGGCCATCCGGTCCGTCGTCTGGCTGTCGCTTAGTTCTATAATGTCCGTGGACGAAGGTCGCGTTTTCCAAACAGCGGAGACAGACGCGCCTATGGAACAATATTTACCATGACGAAGCTTTCCAAATCCACTCTTTCAACAAACGGCGGATTCCTGCAAAATGTCTCCTTCGCTGGCGGAGCCATGGCGGTGTTCGCGCTTGCGCTTGTCCTCAGGCTCATCGTCTGCGCAGAACTTGCCATTGAACCGGCGGTCATATCGCCATTGGAAGTCACGGACATGGCAACGTACAAGACTCTCGCGATGGAAATCCGCCACGGGAACTGGCCTGCCTTCTTCGATTATCAGCCATTCTATTATACGGTTTTCCTCCCTTTGGCGTATCTATTCTCGCCCGATGGCAATCCGTGGCCAGTCCTCATACTGCAATCGCTCACGGGCGCCGCGACATGCCTGCTCGCCGCCTGCATCGCAGCACGACTCTTCGGCAAATACGCAGGCTGGCTTGCAGGACTCCTGCTGGCAATCAGCCGCTTCCACATCTTCTACACGCCGTTTCTGCTTCTTGAGGTCTGCTTCGCATTCTGGACGGCGGCAGTCCTCTACTGTGCCATCAGAGCACTGGAGGACGAAAAAATCTCATGGAAGTGGTCGGCGTTGCTTGGCCTCTCATGCGCAGGAGCGTTGCTCACACGCGGCAATGCGCTTCTCTGGATACCAGGCCTGATGGCGTTGATGGCATGGAAAGGCTGGAAATGCAAAAGAAGCACGGCAGTCGCATTTGCCGCATTCGCGCTTGCATTCATCCTGCCAATCGCGCCCTATTCCATACGTAATTCGATGGCCAAAGGGCACTTCTGCGGCCCTTCCGTCGCGGGAAACAAAGTCCTCTCACTCGGCAATTCTCCAGAGGCACCTGCAGGAGGCCTTGAATACCCACGAACCTACTACGCATGGAATGACGACGAAGAAAACGGCAGACAATCCGTATTAAGCCACATCATCCAATGGGCAAAGGAAGAGCCTCTCGCATTTCTGGAACTCGAAGCACGCTCTCTTCTCCTCTTCTGGGACCACACGGAAATCCCGAACAACGTGTCAATCGATGTCCAAGGCAAGAGCAGCCATCTGCTGAACCTGCCGATTCTTCTTCCATGGGGAGTTCTTGGCACGCTAGGTCTGGCTGGACTTCTTCTAAACGCATTCAAAAAAGACAAGAAGAATCTCGCCTTGACATGGATGGTGCTCATCTATTGGGCAGCGACTTCAGCATTCTACCTCCTCGCACGATTCCGAATCGGCTTCCTGCCTATTCTCGCAGTATCAGGCGCAGGCGCATGCAGCGAAATTGTTGACAGAGTCAAGACATACCGCAAAGACGCCACCGCGGCAACGAAAAAACGCACTGCGTACGCCGTGGGAGCGATCGTTCTGGCCTTCTTCATCGTCGTTCAGCTACACGATCTCTATTGCCAATTCGTCATGCCAGCCGTATTTCGAGCCATACGTCCGAATGGCCTAAGCATGGAATTCGCCAGCGAGAAAGTCGTATACGACCATGGTCCGCTTGTCTTTGGCGGAACAATCACACCAATGGTCCCTGCGCAGGGAATCAGTATCGAAAAGAACTTCGTCGTCCCTCGAATTTTTCATAGCGCCGGGCCGCTTCGGCAGACGCTTCTCCTTCGTGCTTTCGCGCCGCACCTGCCAGAAGGGACTCCCGCGCCTGCCACGATGACACTAGACGGCACAAACGTAACCGCAAACGCGACATGGCACCCCGAACGCTCCGCCATCTGGCTGAAATTCGATTTCGAAGCCCCTGTCGCCGATTCGACAACCGCCCATTTCCGCCTATTTCAGGCACCATATCTCAAAGAGTGGGCGTTCGCTCTTGACACGCAGCGTAATTACGCACGCACGAAAATCGACGGCGAAGATTTCCCTGCTGAAGCAGTCGCCGAATTGGTCGTGCCAACCCAAAATCAAAGTGACAGCGAATAGGAAATTGACGTTATTTTCCACGCATTCCCAATACGCGCACAGCACTCCTGCATTCTCCTGATTTTCGTGTCAGTGACTGTTTTTTCGCTCATATTCTGTAGAATAGAAGCACAAATTCGCATGATTTTTGGGCAACGACCGATTTTTTTATTAGAATACGCTATATTTTCTACATAAACCAAACACCCAAACGACAATTTTCACCATCGTCAGGCATGGCAACCGTCAATCAGGCAATAGAACGTTTATTTCCCAATAGTGTCATTCTTGATTACGAAGACGGAGAAAAAGTCTTCGCAAAATCAAAATCGCAAATGACCTATCGGGACATGGCAGTGGAGCTGCAGCTTCATGAAGATTCGGAAGGCCATCCGTCCATCAAAGTATTCGTCACGTCCGAAAAGACGCCCATTCGCTCTCTGAAACTCATCTGGCAGCGAGAAATCGGCGCCTATTGCAGATTCACAGGGGACGAATGGGGGGCCTCCAATGGAACGTGCCAATGGCGCGGCATGGATCCGCAACGCATTTTCCCGTGGTACGTGCTCGTGCGCGCCAACGAAGAGACCATCGCCATGGGAGTCATGACACAATGCGCCTCCTTCGCGTCATGGAATCTCAATCCCTCTCAAGTCACGCTTTCTCTTGATCTGCGAAACGGCTCAAATGGCGTGTGTCTTAACGGACGCGTCCTTGAAGCCACGACAATTCTCTACTGCAGATACGAACGGACTCCTTTCGCCGCCGCACGCAAATTCTGCAAAATCCTATCGCCCCTCGCAATCACGCCGTCGCTGCCAGTCTATGGCATCCTTAGCCGTCCGCATGCGGGCCAGTCGTTCGGCGCGGACCAGATTCTCAAGGAATGCACGGAACTGTCGATACTGTCGAACAATCTCCAGAACCGCCCCTTCCAAATCGTTGATTGCGGATGGCAGACAGAAGACATAAATTCGAACGCGAGCTGCGGGCCGTGGACAACGCCTTCCAAGCGCTTCGGAGACATGGCGGATCTTGCGGACAAAATCCGTCGTCAGGGCATCAGGCCCGGCCTCTCGATGCGCCTATTATGCGACCGCAGCGATACTCTTCCTGCGGAATGGCATATTGAAGGCAAAAGCGACATTCTAGATCCATCGCAGCCGCAGGTTCTTGAATACATCCAAGGCAATGTCAGACAAGCCGCCGACTGGGGCTACGAGCTATTCAGGCACATCGGCTCCACAACGGACTGCCTTAACGGCGTATTCAATTCTCAATACGCAAGGGAGCGCTGGCATTTCGCGGACCAGAGCAAGACAAACGCAGAAATCCTCATGGATTTCTATCACGCAATCAAAAGCGCCATGGGCGATATGTTCATCTACGGCGAAGATGTCATCGGACATCTCGGCGCTGGATTGCTTCATTTGAACAGAGCGTCCATGGATGCGCCTGAAAACGACTGGCAGCGGAACAGGCACAACCGTATCAACACGCTCGCCTTCAGAATCTGCCAGAACGAAAACTTCTTCACCATTGATCCAGGCCCCTTAGATTTGGGCGCGAATCAAAAGTGGCAGGACCTCAGGCAACTGGCTGAATTGACCTCCCTAAGCGGTTCGGCTTTCATCGTTTCCATTGATACTCAGAAGCCACTCCCGCCTGCATGCGCAAAGGATCTTGCGCGCGATTTCTTGAACGCTTCATTCGGAAGCTATCAGTTATATTCGCAGGACTGGCTTACGAACACATGTCCTGAAGAATGGTCACTTGACGGCGAAACCAGAAAATATCATTGGTTCTCGTAAAGCGGGGGACTGCCGCATCGCACGTCTTTTCACGACTGCCGCAGCCGCATCGTCCATATCATTCCGTTGAGAAACGGAACGCACACCGAAGCGTCCAAACGATCGAACACGCGAAAACTGGCCCAATTTAGGCCCTTTTTTGCATCAAGGCATATACATACGCAAAAAGGGGCAGACGTGCCAGAATGGCCATTTCTGGCCGTTTTACGCGATTTCTGCTTTTTTGGCATGCCATTTTCGGCTCCAGCGAACGCGACTTCATGCCGTTTGGGCCACTTGGCCCACTCACGCGTTTTATAGTCGTCGTTTATCTAATCGCCTCTAATGCGGCGCGTGATTTTTTCAAGACCTCATCATGAAGATCGCCGCCGCAGGAATCCATGGTGACAATCGCAGGAAAGTCCTTTACATCAAGCGCCCACATCGCTTCAGGGGAGCCAAACTCTTCAAGGAAATGCACTCCCGCCACGTTGACGACCGCCGCCGCAAGAACCTGCGCCGCACCGCCAACCGCCGACAAATATACGGCACCGCACTCCTGCAGCGCCTTGCGCGTCTTCGCTCCCATGCCGCCCTTGCCTATCACGGCACGAACGCCGAAGCGCTTCAGCACTTCGCCCTGGTAGGTCTCCTCGCGTGCGGATGTCGTCGGCCCTGCCGCCGTAACCACCCACGCTCCGTTTTCGCGAATCATCACGGGGCCGCAGTGGTACAATATTCCGCCGGACAATTCTATCTCCGACGGCAACACGGGAGCGCTGCTTCCGCCTGCAAGAAACTTGTGAGCAGCATCGCGAGCAGTGTAAATGCGTCCTGATATGAGCACTTCATCCCCTATGCGCAACTGACGGATTGTTTCCTCCGCTATCGGTGTCGTGAGTTTATAGAGCATAGTTTTGTATTGATTCGGAATTTCAATGGATTTGACAGCTGACGGCACACCATTAGGACGTCCGTTCAGTCTTCGGCGTCCTTCTCCTGACGCGGAATCTTGTAGATTACTTCGCCTTCCTTGGCCAGATTGAATTTATCCCGCGCCACCCTCTCGATGGTCTCCTTGTCCTTGCTCTTGAGCTTTTCGATCTGACTATCCGCCTCGCGCAATTCCGCCTTCAGCTGCTCGACCTGCTCCTGCGCCTTCAGCAGTTCTTCCTGAAGTTCGCTATTTTCCGAAATAGGCGGCAAAATGAAGAAGACTGCCAAAAGGACCACTCCAATCGCTACAAAAATCAAAATGAAATCCGTGGCTTTCATGTTTTTTCTATAAATTGTTGTATTTGAAGATATACCACAACGCGGCCAGACCATCCCGCCAGCCGATTTTCTTACCTGCATCGTAGGGGCGCGGCGTATAGCCGATCGGCGTTTCGTAGATGCGTGCCTTGGCCTTTGCGAGTTTCGCCGTCACCTCCGGTTCGAAACCGAAGCGGTTGCATTCCAAAGTAAAACTCTTGAAGATGTCCGCACGAATCATTTTGTAGCATGTCTCCATATCCGTGAGATGGAGATTGGAGCAGAGATTTGAGAATCCCGTAAGCCACTGATTGCCCTTCACGTGCCAGAACGAATCCACCAGACAGGTGGTTCCTGAATAGCGCGAACCGAATACGGCGTCGGCCTTGCCCTCTTCGATGAATTTAAGCATTCGCGGAAATTCACTCGGCGAATATTCCAAATCGGCATCCTGAATGATCACTACATCGCCTGTCACTCTTGCCTGGGCGGTTCGGATTCCCGCCCCCTTGCCCATGTTCTTCTCATGGTGGCAGATCACTAGATCTGGCGAAGGCGGCATTGCGTCGAGAACCTCCTTCGTGCCGTCGCTGGAACAATCGTTGACTACCACCATCTCCAAATCAGGCACACCGCAGGAACGAACCGCCGCTATGACAGTGGAAACAGTGTTCACTTCATTGTAAACAGGTATGATGACTGACAATTTCATGACATTCAACGTTATTTATAGGACCATTCCAGTAGCTGCTTCGCAATAGAATCGCGCAGTTTGCCACGATCGGCTCCACCTACGCCCATCAACAGAACCATACGCTTCTTGCCGCCGCGTTCGCAGGTGACCACAATGCAGTAGCCAGCGCCGTCCGTATAGCCTGTCTTCAGACCATTGACGCCCTCCACTTTGCTTCTGATCAGCTTGTTGGTCCCATTGACATCAAATGGATTCTTCTTGTCGGCACGCAGCCTGTAGTATGACGTTCCTGCGCATTCCATGATGGAGGAATAGCGCATCGCGCAAAGCGCCAAATAGGCAATGCTCAGCGCGGAACCTGTATTCTCCTGACGGCCGCTGGCCGATTTGATTGGCAGACCATTGGCATTGTTGAAATGCATGTCCTTAAGTCCCAAAGCCTTTGCGCGTTCATTCATCTTCAAGACGAATGCGGCGGGATCGCCGCCTGAAATGTAGCGTCCCACAACGTATGCGCAGTCGTTGGCGCTTGCCACCATCATGCACATGAGATACTCTCTGAGCGAATAGCTCTCGCCTTTGTCAAGATAGACGCCGTTAATCGCATTTTTTTTGAAATAAGCGCGGTCGTCTGCCGTGACCTCAACCATTGTATTAAGAGCGATGGCGGGATGCGTTTCCAAATGTTCCATGAGCAGCAGCGCCGTCATCAACTTGGTCAGAGAGGCGATTGGATGAATTCCGCCTGCGTCCTTCTGCCAAAGGATGGTATTGGTATCCAAATCAATGACCAGACCAGAACGCACAGGCGACGTGGCATTCTTCAATGTTGCGGGCATGTCCTTCTCCGCCACTTTGAAGAATCCTGCATGATAGGGCTGAATGCCTCCCTGGGCTGTAGCCGCGGCAGAGGGCTTGGATTGATTGGATTGCTTGGGCTGCGTCGTGCTCCCCTGAGTTGCGTTTGATTTGCTGTCCACTTCTGTTTTCTTTGTTGTTGAAGAATTGTCCTGTTTGCCTGGCTTGACGGCTGGCGTCTGCGGCACAGAAGCCTGAGCGCCCTCGATCTTATTGCCATTATCTCCGCCTTCAACTGCATCGCCGACATTCGATGCATCCGAAGGCTCAACCGATTCCATGTTGTCCGACGGCGCCACTGGCGGTTGCTGGCTCTTTCTCAAACACATGAAAAAAAGTCCATGGGCAATTACCACAACGGCAATAAAGATATAAACGCCTATGTTTTTCATTCGGAAATTCCCTATCCTCCGAAAGTGATTGACTCCAAACCGTCCGAAGGGCTATCGTCAAACTTGACGACTGACTTCTTTGCGGTTTTTGTGGCTGTTTTCGCCGACGCCTTTCCTGTTTTGGACACACGCTGCCTGCTTCTTGTTTTGACAGGCGGAACCACAGCGGCACAGTCATTTACGTCATTGAAAGAAACGGCTCCAGATGAAAGTTCTGGATTCAAAAATGTTACCGACGGCTCTGCAGGAGGAGCCTCCACAACGGGAATTTCCTCGCGTCCTGGCGCGTCGGATTCCTCATGCAATGCAGGAGAATTCTCAGGCGCCGAATCACGCTTCGCCGCAGTGCGCTTGCTTTTACGCGCACGCTTCTTCGGCTTCTCTTGCGGTGTTTCATCCTGCGCGACGACATCGCCATCGGCTGCGTTGGCTTCCGCGTCCTCCGTCGCCGTCGAAGCCTTTTTCACTAAGGGAAGAAGGCCTGGTATTTCTTTCGCGGCGCCCTTTGGACTGGAGGCCTTGGACTCAGTGCGGCTGTTCTCGAACTCATCACCGAAGATCTCTTCTTCTTCCGAATCAAAACGCGGCGAGTATTCAGGCAAATCCGCCAAAAGCGCTCTGTCCCATCCGAAAAGCTGTACGAGCAGCGCCACAAGCGCACGGCCATATCGATACTCCACGTGATTCAAATAACGACCAAGCACAGGTTTCTTGACAAGCCGCGGCACAAGACCAATTATCTGCAGCACGCGTTCGGACAAAAGCCGTGGAAGAGCAATGCCCTCGAAGATGATACCAAGCGCTCGATGTGCAACAGGATCGCCTGCGGCGTTGCCTTCCCAGAATTCCGTGGGATTCTCCGGATTGAGCGCGCTCATCATAAACGGCAACGCAACAGTCGAAAGGGCGAGCCCTCTGGAATTCGAATAATGTCCGCGCCTTATCGCATCGCCGCGAAGCTTCAGAAGATGGCGCATCATCTCGCCCTCCTGATCCTCCCACGACTCGTCAACAACTGGCCAGAATTCACGCAGGAAACCATATTCGTGCATTACGCAGAGCGTCCGATCACAGGCTGGATTGGCCAGCAATTTCAGCAGTTCCTCAAAAAGACGTGCGGGGCTGGAGAGCTTTATCTTCTGAGCCTTGCCGCGTATGACCGCCTCCAACGACGGCTCCAGAGCAAATCCGCACTGTCCTACAAGTTTCAGCGCACGCAGCATTCGCACGGGGTCCTCTTCCATACGGATCGCAGGCTCACCAATACAACGGACAATGCCGCTCTTGAGATCGCGATAACCGCCGGAATAATCTATTACGCCGCGCTTTCCAGCAACGTCTAGATAGAGAGCATTCACTGTGAAATCACGGCGTTTGGCATCGTCTTCCAAAGTGCCGAAACAATTGTCATTCCATATTATGGGACCGTCTTCATGCTTTCTGCCCTGGCGTTCATGCTCGTTCGGCATCCTGCGGAAGGTCGAAACTTCGTATATCTCGCCATTTCCATAGACATGCGCCAGACGGAAACGACGGCCGATGACACGACAGCGTCGTCTGCCGAATACTTTGCGAACCTCCTCGGGCGTGGCGCTTGTGGAAATGTCGTAATCCTTTGGCTGCTTGCCTAACAACAAATCGCGAACGGCACCACCGACTATATACGCCTCAAAGCCGGCGCGCGTCAGTTCTCTGACTATGCCGACTGGAATGGAATCAACCGCTTTCAGCAGTTTTTCCAAGACTGTTTTGGGGACCTTTTCAAACATGTGCATAAGTTAATCCGCCTACGGGATTTCGCCCGCTAAAACGGATGTCTTTTCCCTTATTTAGAAAAGTGTCGGTTGAGCAACAGGCCCGAAGGAACGCCTGTGTATCGGACATGGTCCAAGAGCACTCAGCGCGGCCAGATGCTCGCGAGTGCCGTAGCCCTTGTTCTTTGCGAAACCATATCCTGGATAGATGCGATCATATTCGCACATGAGTGCGTCACGATACACCTTCGCAAGTATGCTCGCC
>JAKSPA010000041.1 GCA_024405235.1 Lentisphaeria bacterium | reverse complement strand
CTTGATGAGAAGGGATACAGTTTCGTGCTCATGGTCAAGGGCATGGGCAGGCTTGTATCGGAGCTTGTCCTTGCCCGCAGAGGCACCTTCGAGTGCAGCCGCCCTGCCGAGATAAGGGAATACAAGGCATACGGCATCACCGTCAGAAGCAAACTGTTCGCAGAGGATGACAGAGAGCGGTTCTTCCACATCTACCATGGAACGGGAAGGGAGCACGCCGAGCGTGAGCAGGTCGAACTGAAAATGGAGCGCCTTAAGAAGTACCTGAAGAAGAACGAGGGAGCGGAGATTGCCGTCAGTGAAACGCTCAGGCACTACTTCGATCTGGTGTTCGACAGGAAGAGGCTGCTTGTCGCGACCGAGAAGGGCGATGTCGTGGAACGCGAGCTCAAGCTGTGCGGCTACTTCTGCATCGTGACATCCGAGGAGATGACGGCAAGGGAGGCGCTTTCGCTCTACAAGAGCCGGGATGACTCCGAGAAGCTGTTCCGCGGGGACAAGTCGTATCTGGGCAACCGGACCATGCGAGTGTATTCCGACGAATCGACCTCCGCGAAGATATTCATCGAGTTCGTGGCGCTGATCATCCGCAACAAGATATACAACAGCCTGAAGGCGGCGATACTGAAGAACGAGCGCAAGGCCAACTACATGACCGTGTCGGCCGCAATGCGGGAACTGGAGAAAATAGAACTGATAAAGGGCGGCGACGGAGTCTACCGCCTCGACCATGCGGTGACGGCGACGCAGAAGGAGATCCTGAGGGCGTTCTGCCTTGACGAGCAGTTTGTCAAGGAACGGGCGGCGGAACTCAGCGAGAGGCTGAAGAAACTATAGTTTCAGGGGAGAATACGCAGATGGCAAGGACAAAGAGAACAAGGCGCACTGTTTCGATGGATGACAAGATTACCGCAATGCAGGCGAAAGTCGTCAGGGCAAAGAAGAGATATGATGCTGCTGTCAAGGCGCTGGAGGCTCTGATGGAGAAACGGGAGGAAAGCAGACGGCGCGAACTGATGGATGCCGTGCGCAGGAGCGACCACACCTACGAGGAGATACTCTGCTTCATACGCGGATAGTAGGCGTCTATTCAGTTTTTAGTGTCAAAATTTCAGGAAGTTCACAATTTTATCTCAATCCGTGAAGTTTCCGTGCGCTTTCGCACAACTCATTGCATGACATTCAACTGTAAAAATGCTCGACGTGCGGCCGGCACGCCTTCGCATTTTCACAACAGACTTTCAAGCAAGCAGTTGCACGATAGCATCACGTTGAACTTCACGGATTCATGTTTTAGATTTTTTGTGACAAAATGACGCAGGGTGGGAAAGATTGCCGCAACAGGCGCGGAGCGAACCCCGTTTGGACTACGGCGGCGCTATTTTAGCGAATTGGCATAGAAAATGCTTTAAGAAAGTCTTTTCGTCATTGTGAATGGGCTATATTAGCGATGTTGCCCGAAATGTTGCAGGACGGCCTTTTCTCCTACGAAAAGGGAGGCAATTCAGAAGGGACAACACAAACTAGTTAGCAAAGCATGCAAATTCAGCCCGAAGCGAAGGGCTGGAACACAAAATAACATAAGGAAAAAAGATATGCCAGAGGATGAAAACAGCATTCCGCGCCATTTTACGCCGAGAGCGCGGCAGGTAATAGACCTTTCACAGAAACTCGCCCACACATGTGGTCAGTCATACGTTGGTACAGAACACCTTCTTCTCGCACTGCTGAAAACGCAGACGGGAATCTCAAAGAATTTTCTTGAAAAGCAGAATGTCGGAGTCGACGAACTTACGAAGGAACTGCTTCAGCGCCTCAAGCCAGAAGCGGAAGTGAATCCCGATTCGCAGGAGAAACTGCCATTTTCCGCCCGCGCCACGAAGGTAATCAGCCTTTCCGCAAAGGAGGCGCTCAGCCTCGGATTCCATTTCATCTCCGTCGAGCACATCCTGCTTGCACTCCTGAGAGACGGCGGCGGTCTCGCATGCGAACTGCTGAACGCCAGAAACGTGACCTACACGGGACTGCGCAACTGGATCTATCATACGCTGGATCCAAGATTCGTGCCAGAAGATACAGCCAATGAAGTCGAAGATCGTGACGACAATCAGCAGAATCCAAACCGTGACGGCGGAATGGACGATCTGGATGATTTGTTTGACGATCCGATGGAACACGGCGGCAGAAAGCGGCCAGGCATGTCACGCGACAATGCTTCAGGCGACGAACGCGGCCAGCATGGTCGCGGCAATGGTCGTGAGCGCTTGAGCGCCTTGAAGACATACGGACGCGATCTGACGGAAATGGCCCGCCAGGGCAAGTTGGATCCCGTCATCGGCCGCGCGAAGGAAATAGACCGCGTCATTCAGATTCTGTGCCGCCGTACGAAGAACAATCCCGTTCTGATCGGCGAGGCAGGCGTCGGCAAGACCGCCATCGTCGAAGGGCTTGCTCAGGCCATTGTCGAAGGCAAGGTCCCGGACATGCTATCCAAATCGATGATCGTTGGCCTTGATTTGAGCCTCCTTGTGGCCGGTTCGAAATTCCGTGGCCAATTCGAAGAGCGCCTGAAGGCAGTTCTCAAGGAGACGCAGGAGGCGGGAAATGTAATTCTCTTCATCGACGAAATCCATACCATGGTCGGCGCAGGCGCTGGCGAAGGCACGATGGACGCCGCGAACATAATGAAGCCTGCGCTTTCCAGAGGCGAAGTCCAGGCGATCGGCGCGACGACGATGAACGAGTACCGCAAGAGCATCGAAAAGGATTCCGCCTTGGAACGCCGTTTCCAGTCGGTAATCGTCAATCCGCCGTCCACAGAGGACACGATTGCGATTCTGCAGGGACTTAAAGGCAAGTACGAGGAATACCACGGCGTGGTCTATCCGGACGAAACGATCCAGACCGTCGTGAAACTCGCGGACCGCTATCTTCCCGCGCGATTCTTCCCTGACAAGGCGATTGACGTGCTGGACGAGGCGGGAGCGCGCTCGCGTGTCCATCTGGAACGGCGCCTCCCTGATCTGAGCGATCTGGAGCAGCAGATCGACGAAGTGGTGAAGTCCAAGACAGATGCCGCAATCAGGCAGGATTTCGAGCAGGCGGCAAAATGCCGCGATCAGGAGAAGAAGCTCCTTGCCAAAAAAGATGAAATTCTCAACCAGTGGAAGAGTGCGGATGGACAGAATAGACGCGTGCTTGGGCCAGACGACATCAGATCGGTCGTCGCATCCATGACTGGAATTCCGCTCACGCGCATGTCCGAAAAGGAAGTCGAACGTCTTGTCAAGATGGAGGACAATCTCCGTGATGTCATAATCGGACAGGATGAGGCAATCCATTCCGTCTGCCGTGCGCTGCGTCGCTCGCGCGCTGATTTGAAGGATCCACGCCGTCCTGTCGGAAGCTTCCTGTTCCTTGGACCGACTGGCGTCGGAAAGACCTATCTGGCGAAGAAGCTTGCAGAATCCATGTTCGGCGATGCGGACGCGCTGATTCGCATCGACATGTCCGAATACATGGACAAATACAACGTCTCGCGTCTTGTCGGCGCGCCTCCCGGATACGTCGGTTACGAAGAAGGCGGCCAGTTGACGGAGAAGATCCGCCGCCGTCCATACAGCGTGGTTCTGCTGGACGAACTCGAGAAGGCGCATCCTGACGTCAGCAACATCCTCCTGCAGATTTTCGAAGAGGGCCAATTGACGGACGGTCTTGGACGCACGGTTTCATTCCGCAATGCGATCATCGTCATGACTTCCAATGCGGGGGCGACTCGCTTCGCCAAACCTGCAAGCCTTGGCTTCGGCGGCAACGATGCCGAAGCAGAGAACGCCGGCATGAAGGACCGCATCATGGAAATCGCGAAGAAGACCTTCCGTCCCGAATTCCTGAACCGTCTGGACGATATCGTGGTCTTCAGAAGCCTTGGCCGCGAGGACATTCGAAAGGTGATCGATCTCGAAGTGTCCGTGATAGCGAAGCGTCTGGCGGCGAAAGGTCGCCGTCTGTCGCTCACTCCTGCGGCGCTGGAATACGTTCTGGAGAAGGCGTACAGCACCGATTTCGGAGCGCGTGAAGTCCGTCGTGTCATCGAGCATTCCATAGAGGATCCGCTGGCTGACGAAATACTGATGCAGGGCGAGGGCGCCGACATCAGCCAGATTACGGCAGACGTGAAGGAGGAACGCAGCGGCTTGTCGTTCGCCTTCGCGCCTGTTGAGATGCCAGTGCAGACGGCTGACGCGCAGGAGGTCATAGAGCTTTCTGGTACGCCGGCGCCGCCGAAACCGCGCCGTCGTCGCGTCAAGAAGAATCCCGAAGGCTCCGCCAAAGAGTGATGGCTGAGGATTTCGGTGGTTGTAGAAGGTCTCAGAGCAGTAGAATTCGTTAATTCGATGCCATGCCATACCAGCTGTTGTTGCGCAATCATACAGAACACGTTCTATCGGAACTCTTTGCAAGGGGAAAGTGCCTGAACTTTCAGGAGGCGCCCTTTGCAGTAGGGGCTGCTGATGGACTGCCTGATGGATACCGTTTGGAATTCATCGAGGCGGGCGGTGCGCTTCAACTGCGCAATACAGGAGCCGCATTCGTGAAGCTCGGCGACAGTGTTGTATCTGCGGGAGAGACGCACGACATTCAGCATGGCGCGATTCTTGTTCTTGGAGAAAAGGAGCTGCGATTCTATCGTCTGCATGGACGTCCTGGAGTCTCTTGGAGCGCCAATGCCGTCGGCCTTCTTGCGATTTTTGGTGTGGCTCTTTCGCTTATTATCGAAGTCGCCGCATTCAGTGGGCTTGGGCATTATCTCCGCCATAGTTCTGGCATACAGAGCCAAAAGGAGAGTCAGGAGCTGTCCGCTCGCGTTGATGCAGTGCGTAAGCGCTTGCAGAGCAAGGAACTCGCGCAGACCGTCGCCGCAGATCAAGTCTCCGCCGCCTATCTGGAGGCATTGCGGGAGGAACTCGAGAGGCGTGTGGCGTTCCTGCGTCGCAACGGCGAAGAGCTCACTTCCGCTGAACGGCGCGAACATTTGGACAATCTTGCGCGCATGGAGGAATTTCTGACGCGCTTCTCCGAAAATCCGTCGGTGACTCCAGCCATGCCTGATGTCCAGATCGACGGTCCCGTTAGGAATCTCATTGAAGAAAAATGATTCTTGCGTTGTCTGACGCATTTGAAACAACATGACAAAGACATTGACGAACATTTTGGACTCTCTGGCAGGTTGCCGCATAGCAGTGCTTGGCGATCTGATGCTTGACCGCTATCATTTCGGCAGCGCCACGAGAATATCGCAGGAGGCACCGGTGCCCGTGGTGCTTGTCAAGAAGACCACGCATGTGCCAGGCGGCGCTGCCAATGTCGCACGCAACGTTCTTTCGCTGAAGGGCAGCGTCTCGGTGTTTGGATGCGTCGGTGCAGACGAAGAGGGGCGTTCGCTTTTGAAGATGCTTTGCGATGGCGGCGCGGATACATCTGGCGTCGTTGTGATAGAAGATGGTCACACAACGGTCAAGACGCGCGTTTTGGCCAGCAACCAGCAGGTCGTTCGCGTGGATCGCGAGGTCCCAGACGAAATCACGGATGAAATTCGCGCCAGACTGCTATCCAATCTTGAGAGCGCATTCGCGGCAGGAAAGATAGATGCTCTGATCATGGAGGACTACGCCAAAGGCGTTTTCACGAAGGAATTCATGCAGAAGGCGGCTGATCTTGCTGGAAGATACAACGTGATTTCAACGCTTGATCCGCATCCGAGCCACGCCTTCGACATCAAAGGCATCACGCTGATGACGCCGAACAGGATGGAGGCTTTCGCGCTTGCCGGAATCCGTCATGAGGCAGGAATAGGCGACCCGATGAACGATCTTCCGCTCAAGATGGTCGGCGAAACGCTGATGGGCAAATGGTCGGCGAAGATGCTTCTTGTGACTCTTGGCGCAGAGGGAATGGCGCTTTTCAGGCAGGACGGCTCGCCGTTGCTTGTCATTCCGACGCAGGCCAGGCAGGTCTTCGATGTCTCTGGCGCAGGCGATACCGTCATGGCGACGATTACGCTGGCCATCTGCGCAGGAGCGCAGCCTTCCGATGCTGCGGCTTTGGCGAATCACGCTGCGGGAATTGTCGTCGGATATGTCGGAACAAGGGCGATCGAGGCGGACGAATTGCGTGATGTTCTTGAAGGGAAATAGCTGCGGAGGGATATCGTTCAAATGGAAAAGTGTCTGTATCTTGCATCTAAACGCGATGCTTCTCTTCGCCGTGGACATCCGTGGATCTTCTCTGGCGCGATTCACCGCGTGACTGGTGCGCCTGCGGCTGGCGAAACGGTTGACGTATGCAGCGCGGACGGAACGTTTCTCGCGCGGGCGGCATATTCTCCAAACTCGCAGATTCGCGCCCGCGTATGGACTTTCGACAAGGAAGAGAGTATTCAAGGCGCGTTTTTCGGCAGGAGGATTTCCAAGGCGCTTGCCTACAGAGAAGCCATCGGCTGTGGCAAACTGGAAGCCTATCGCCTGATTCACGGCGAAGCGGATGGTTTGCCTGCGTTGATCGTGGACAAATATGGCCCATATCTGTCGTGCTCTTTTCTCGCTGCTGGACCAGAGGCATGGAAGAAGACAATCGTTGAGCAACTGGCGCAACTGGTGCCTGGAGTCAAGGGCATCTACGAGCGTTCTGATGCGGACGCCCGCAGACGCGAGGGGCTTGAGATTTCCGATGGACTGCTGTGGGGCGAAATGCCGCCAGAGGACTTTTGCATAAAGGAAAACGGCGTCGTCTTCCGAATGGACATGCCACGCGGCCACAAGACAGGCACATATCTGGATCAGCGCGAGAACCGTCTTGCGATAGACCGCCTTGCGTCAGGCAAAAGCGTGCTGGACTGCTGCTGCTACAGCGGTGCATTCGGAATCCGCGCGGCGAAGGCAGGCGCTTCAAGCGTGCGATTCCTTGACTATGCGCCGTCCGCAATTGATCTTGCGAAGACGAATGTGGCGCTGAATGGCCTCGAAGGCGATTCGCGGATTTCATTCGAGCAGGCGGACATGTTCCAGCAGCTCAGAAAGTACAGAGATGCAAGACAGACTTTCGACGTCATCGTCTTGGATCCTCCGAAATTCGCGGCCACACATGGGCAGCTTTTGAAAGCGGCTCATGGCTACAAGGACGTGAATCTTCTTGCGCTGAAGCTGCTCAATCCAGGCGGCACGCTTCTGACATATTCATGCAGCGCGGCCATGACGCCTGAGTTCTTCAGCACCATTTTGGCGGAGGCGCTTACCGACTCGCACCGAACGGGCCGTGTCGTGCAGAGCTTCTCGCAGGCTCCTGACCATCCGCGCAGCCTTGCGTTCCCAGAGGGACATTATCTCACTGGATTGGAAATCTGCGTGGAGTAGCGTCACAGGGACGATCCTATGTTGTTATCTTAATAGATGCCTGACTTTTCGAACAGTCAAAATCTTGGATTAGGCCAGCAGCTCCGTCAGAGACAGGAGCAGGTTCTCAGCCACGAACAGCGTCTTGGTCTGGAGATTCTCCAGAAGGACATGGCTGAACTGCAGACTGAAATCAATCGTCAGCTGCAGATGAATCCAGCGCTGCTTGAATTGCAGGCCCCTTGTCTGGTTTTTGAAAATCAACTTCCAGAGATGGGACCGCGGGATGGAACGCCTACGCAGGAGGAGCGCGAGTTGGACGAAAATGCGCTTGAGTACCGCGAACGACTGCTCAGTCAGGCGGTGGAGCGCTTGCCGGAAGGCGGCGACGCTTCTGGAAATGGCGAGGCGCCTTCAGCGAACATCGACGACTTCTGGACTGACGGACAGCGGAGTTCGTGGGGCGTCGACGATGAAGAAAGACGGCTGCATTTTTTCGATTCCATAAGCCGCGAACCAGGCTTCCTTGAACTGCTTTTGAAAGAGTGCGACAGTTCCATAGACGGCACGCCTGAATTTATCGAACTCTGCAGAAAATTGTGCTGTGCCGTCAATGGCGCAGGTTATCTGGAAGGCACCGACGAAGAGCTCTGTCAGATCACGGGCGCTTCGCTGGAAGACGTCCATCGCGGCATCGAGGCGATACAGACTCTCGAGCCGCCTGGCATCGGCGCGCGAAATCTTCAGGAATGCCTCCTGCTTCAACTCAAGCGCATGCGTCTTGTCGGCAGCATAGAGTGGGATATCATTTCAGAACATCTTGACGATCTGGAGCACAACAGGCTTCCGAAGATAGCCAAGGAGATGGAATTCGAATTGGACGAGATTCAGGACGCCGTCGCTCGAATTCGCAAACTGTCGGCAAAGCCTGGCGAGGAACTCTACAGCGAGGCGCTTCCGACGGTCATGCCAGACGTCTTTGTCGAGAAGAACGAAGACGGGCAGTGGAACGTCCGAAACAATCACGAGGCCATTTCGCAGCTCACGTTAGATGCGGATTACGTCAGGATGATGTCAGACGACAGGACTGACGCCGAAACGAAAAAGTATCTCCGCGAAAAGATAAACAGCGCGTCGATGCTGATTCACGCCATCGACCAGCGTGAGACGACCGTCTTGCGGATAGCCGTAGTTCTCATCGCTCTGCAGCCGAAATTTTTTGAAACAGGGCGTGTGGAGGAACTGCTTCCTCTGAATCTCGAACGTGTGGCTGACAGGCTGGAACTGGCAGGAAGCACGATATCGCGTGCAATCGCTGGAAAATACATGGAGACGCCGTGGGGGACATTCAGCTTCAAGAGTTTTTTCGCGAGCGGCTATCGTTCCGAAAACGGCGAACAGGTTTCCAGCATGAAAGTTCGTCAGCGGATAAAGGAAATCATCGCAGGCGAGGATCCACGCCATCCGATATCCGACCAGGACATATCAGACAAGCTTCTGCACGAAGGATTTACAGTTAAGCGCAGGACTGTCGCGAAATATCGCGAACTAGACGGCATTCCGACTACAAGCCAGCGGAGGGTGCATTCATGAGCTATCTTGCTGGAATAGATCAATTGCCGCTTGCGTGTCTTCAAGGGCGCAGATGCGCTTTGCTGACCAACGCGGGAGCGCTTGCCGCAGACGGAAGCCGCAGCGTTGATGCTCTGCTGAGGCATGGCATCGACGTATCGCTGCTCTTTTCGCGAGAACACGGGCTGGCGGCCACGGCGGCGGACGGTGCCGATGTGGCGGACGACGTGGACGGCGCAACTGGCATTCCCGTGATCAGCCTGTATGGTCAGCACAAGGAGGTCCCTGAGGATGCTTTCGCGCGTTTCGACACGATGGTCGTGGATCTTCCGGATGTAGGCGTGCGCTACTATACTTATCCTGACACGCTCTTTACCGTGATGGAGGCCTGCGCGGCAGCAGGTCGGCCGGTTGTCGTTCTGGATCGCGCGAATCCGCTAGGCGCTGTCGTGGAGGGACCATGCTTGGAGGAGGGCTTCTGTTCGGCGGTCGGACGCTATGGCGTTCCAGTGCGCCATGGAATGACGCTGGGCGAATACGCAATGTTCGCCGTACGTAAATGCGGCTTGGCTCAGGGCGTTGATTTGACTGTGGTCAAACCAGTATTCCAGCCTGCTGTCGCCGAACCGCTTTTCACGGATTTCGGACGTCAGTGGCGCAATCCGTCGCCGAATCTGCGCTCTTTCGAAGCGCTTTGCTGCTATCCTGGAACTTGTCTTTTCGAGGGGACGAATCTCTCGGAAGGGCGCGGCACCGACACGCCTTTCATGAATGTCGGTGCGCCGTTCCTCGACTCGAAGGCGGTGCTTGAGGCTGTCGGACGGCGTGAATTCGATGGCCTTGCGCTTCGTGAGATTGCATTCACGCCTGAGACCAACAAGTACGCGGGCGAAAGGTGCGGCGGCATTTTCTTTGAAGTCACGGATGTGCGTAGGTGCAGGGCTTTCGAGCCTGCGCTTCGCGTGCTTGATGCTGTCCGCAAACTCTATCCGAATGATTTCTCCTTCAGGGCTGAACATTTTGACAGACTGTTGGGAAGCGATAGATACCGTCTTGGAAGCGAATCCCTTTCGGAACTGCTTTCTAGGGCGGAAATTCAGAGTGAAGAATTTCAACAGGAAAAAATAGATTACATTTCATAGCAGGCCGCGGTGCTGCTTCCTTCTGTGCGGATAATCGGACGAATCGTTCGGTCGCAGACGGAGCATTGCGGCGGCGTTTTCAGGAACCATGAGCGAATTTCACGTAGCATTGGACACATCGCTGGGCGTGTCTCTGGCCATCGCAGGCAAAGACGGAAAAATCCAGCTGAAAAAAAAATAACAGGAGGAA
>JAKSPA010000040.1 GCA_024405235.1 Lentisphaeria bacterium | reverse complement strand
AATTGTGAATTGTGAATTGTGAATTGTGAATTGCACTGGCGTGAACGCCCGTACTTCCGCATTGTGCTGCGCCCAATGCGGCTTAATTCCTACCCTCTTGGGGAACATAGCGTTCAAAAAAAAATTCCATTTGAGACATGTGGCCATTTGGGCCATGCAGATAACTTAAGTATATAGTTCCGAAAAAAAAGGCCGAAAGAGCGGCGCGTTTTGCATTGCTCTTTCGGCCTTTGCGCAGTTCAGCTAAACAGCTGACGTGCGATTACACGCCCTGACGGGAAGTGCGTGCGAGTTCACCGAGTGAACGGTTGATGGAAGGAGCGTAGCCCTTGAGAGGCATGATGCGCTCGTTGATGGTATCGAGAATCCAGGAGACCTGCGGGAAGAACTTGGACTCGAGTTCTGCTGCGGGGGAGACCCAGTTGCGGCTGCCGACGACAGCGATCGGAGCGTCCAGATAGTCGAACGCCAGCTGTGAAAGCGTGGCGGCGACATTCTGCATGACGTTGCCGCGCTCGACGGCTTCGTTGACCATGACGACCTTGCCGGTCTTCTTCACGGACTCGACGAGCTTGTCGTAGTTCAGCGGGTTGACGGCGCGCAGGTCGATGACCTCTGCGTCGATGCCGTACTTCTCGAGTTCCTTCGCTGCGTCCAGTGCCTTGTAGAGAGCCGGTCCGAGCGTGATGATGGTCAGATCCTTACCAGCCTTCTTGACATCGGGCTCGCCGATCGGGATTTCGTAGTATTCGGTGGGAACGCCGCCCTGGTGGAACATCTCGCCCTTGGAGTAGCACTGCTGCGACTCAAGGAAGATGACAGGATCGGTGCCGGCCAGAGCGCTGTTGAGCATACCCTTCGCATCGTAAGGAGTGACAGGATAGCAGACCTTCAGGCCAGGGATGTGGTTGAAGATGCTGCTCCAGTCCTGAGAGTGCTGTGCACCATACTTGAAGCCGACGGAGATACGAACCACGACTGGCATGCGGAGAACGCCGCCGGACATGGCCTGCCACTTGGAGAGCTGGTTGAAGAGCTCATCGCCGCAACGGCCGATGAAGTCGCAGTACATGATTTCGGCGACGGCACGGCCACCAGCCAGCGCGTAACCCACGGCGGAGCCGATGATGGCGGCCTCGGAGATGGGGCTGTTGAAGAAGCGGTGGTAAGGCAGCAGTTCGGTCAGACCGCGATAGCAGGCGTATGCGCCGCCCCAGTCACGATTGTCTTCGCCGAATGCGACCATGGTGGGATCCTTGGAGAAGCGGTTGGTCATGGCTTCGAAGACTGCGTCGCAGATGTTATAGACAAGCATCTTGCTGTAGGGCTTGCCAGTCTCGTCGGCGTAGAAGCGCTTCTTGGCCTGAACCTTCTTGAACTGCTCGTTCTCGGCCAGAGGCTGCAGGAAGTCTGCATCGCCCTTGCGGCTCTCGTCGCAGCTCTCGAGCTTCTTGTTGGAGAACATGACGTTCTCGATGAACATGGAATCCATGGCCTCGTAGGGGGAGATCTCCTTGTCGATAGCCATCACGAAGCATTCCTTAACCATGTCGTGGACGCTCTTCTCGATCTGAGCGGCCTCCTGGTCGGTGAACACCTTTCCGTCGACATACTTGTCGCGATAGGCCTTGATCGCATCGAAATTCTTCCAGATGTCCAGTTCTTCCTTCGTGCGGTAGCTGGAAGCATCGGAAGGAGAGTGACCGCCGATACGATAGGTGGCGACGTCGAGCAGCGCGGGGCCTTCGCCCTTGAGCAGGTGGTCCTTCTGGCGCTTGACGGCATCTGCGACTGCCAGCGGATCATAGCCGTTGACGCGTTCCGCGAACATCTGGTCGGGATCGACGCCTGCGCCGATACGCGCGAGCATACCGTAGGGCATGGTCTCGCCAAGGAAGTTCTCGGTGGCGGAGGAAGCGGTCTGGCCGCCCATTCCGTAGCCGTTGTTGGAGCAGTTGAAGAGGATCGGGAGACCCTTGAAGCCCTTCTCCTTCCAGAGGGTCTTGAACTGACCCATTGCGGAGAACATCATGCCTTCCCAAACAGGGCCGCAGCCGAAGGATGCGTCGCCGATGTTGCAGAGGACGATACCCTTCTGGTCGTTGACCAGTTTGAAGAGCGCGGCGCCAGGAGCCACGGGGCCGGAACCGCCGACGATTGCGTTGTTGGGATAGATGCCGAACGGCGTGAAGAAGCAGTGCATGGAGCCGCCCCAGCCCTTGTTGAAGCCAGTGACGCGCGCGAAGATTTCCGCGTATGCGCCATAGACAAGGAAGTATTTGGCCAGTTCCTTGACGGTGGTGCACTTGCAGTGCTTCTTGACCACGTCAAGAGTGATGCCGCCGAAGAAGTCTTCCATGACCTTCTGGAGAGCTGCGTCGTCCAGTTTGCGGATGGCGGAGAGGCCTTTCGCCAGAATCTCGGAGTGAGAACGATGGCTACCGAAGGTGAAGTCGTTCATGTCCAGATTGAAGGCGGCGCCGACTGCAGTCGCGGCCTGTCCGAGCGACAGGTGAGCAGGGCCTGGATGCTTGTATTCGACATCTTCGAACTTGCCCTGGAGCTTGATTTCGTTGATGACGGTCTCGAAGGTGTGGCAGACCAGCATGTCGTGATAGATGGCAAGGAAATCGCCCTTGGAGTAGCGTTTCTTCTCCTGCGCGATGGTCTTGTCATACTGGCAGACTGCGATGTCCTTGAAGGAGATCTTGCCGGGCTTCAGCCAATCCTCTGGGAGGATGTTGAGTGATTTGGTCATTGATTTTTTCCTTTTGTTTTGCTTTGGACTAAAAAAACAAATTGTTTCCGTTTCAGTCCCGCGCGTGATTTCTTCTCAAGCGCAGGACTGACACGCCATTATGCGTGGATTGCGGCCTCGCGGATGGATTCGGAGACGGTCGGATGCGGGAAGATGGTTCTGAGGACGGTGTCGACAGTCATCTCGTTGGCAACCCATGTGCTTGCTGCGCAGATGAATTCGCCTGCGCAGCCGCCGATTGCGTGAACGCCGAGAATCTGGCCGTACTTCTCGCTGACCAGAACCTTCACGGTGCCGTTCTTGCCAGCGTAGTCGACCATGAAGCGTCCCGCCATGGCCATCGGCTGGACGACCTTGCGGTATGCGATGCCCTTTGCCTTCAGCTCCTGCTCGGTGGCGCCGACCTGCGTGCCTGCAGGATGCGTGAAGCTGACGGATGGCCTCGCCTTGTATCTCATGCGATCCGCATCACCGGACATGTTGTTGACGGCCACGATGCCCTCGCGGGTGGCGGCGTGCGCCAGCAGGCAGCGACCAGTGACGTCGCCGCATGCCCAGATACCGGAGACGGAGGTCTTGCCGAAATCGTCGGTGACGATGCCCTTGCGGGTGGTGTCCATCTTCAGAGCTTCGATGCCTTCGGGCAGGATTGCGCGGCGGCCTGTTGAATTCAGGACGTAGTCGCCAGTGACCTGCTGCTCTTTGCCATCGGGATCCAGATAGAAGAGCGTGGAGCCCTCGATCTTGACGACCTTGCAGTTGAGATTGATCTTGATGCCGCTGCGGACCAGTTCCTTGTGGAGCTGCTGGCCGATCTCGTCGTCAACGACGGGAGCGATCTTGGGCATCATCTCGACGATGGTCACATCTGTGCCTGCCGAGTGGAAGAAGTTGGCGAATTCAAGACCGATGACGCCGCCGCCGATGACGACGAGGGCCTTCGGCAGCTTGTCCAGCGCCAGAATGCCAGTGGAATCCAGCACGAGCGGATTGTCGCGGAGGCCTGGAATCGGCGGGCAGGCAGGAACGGAACCCGTTGCGATAAGGATGTTGGCGCCCTCGTAGAGCTTGCCGTCTGCTTCGACTTTGCCGATTCCGACGATCTTCGCGGTGGCCTTGACCACTTCGACGCCTGCGCCCTTTTCCATCGCCGCAACGCCCTTCACCAGCTGGCCGACGACCTTCTGCTTGCGTGCCTGAACGGCTGCCATGTCGAGTTTTGCAGCGCCTTCGGTGACGATACCGTAGGTCTTTGCCTCTTCGCACTCTTCAAGAGTCTTGATGGAGCGCATGAAAGTCTTGGTGGGAATGCAGCCGACGTTCAGGCAGGTGCCGCCCAGTTCCTGCTTTTCGAAGAGGACGACCTTCTTGCCGAAATGCTTTGCCGCGTATGCTGCCGCCTCGTATCCGCCGGGGCCTGCGCCGATGACCATTAAATCGTACATTGTACTACCTCTTTTGGTTGATTGGTTTGATTGGTAAGGAAATTCTACCGTATGGTCCATGGCGGCCGATGAAACAACTGAATCATCTGCACGCCAGGGCCTTTCGGCATCGTAATTCTATTTTGCGATGCAGATGAGTTCGAAGTTCTCGATGTTCGCGCAGAGAGCCTGCAGGAAACGTGCGCCAGGAGCGCCGTCGACGACCATGTGGTTCATGGTCAGCGAGAACTGCATGTAGTCACGATAGGCGATGGTGCCGTCGGCCTGGCGGACAGGACGCAGGAGAGTCTTGCCGACGCCGAGCGTCGCGATCTGCGGGGAGGAGATGACGGGCGTGAAGTTGATGATTCTGAAGGAACCGGGATCGGAGACGGTGAAGGTGGCGCCGCTCATCAGATCGGGAGCCAGATTGCCGGCGTTGGCGGATTTGGCCAGAGCCTTGACCTGCTTGCACATCTCGGCGAGAGTCATCTTGTCGGAGTGATGCAGAACGGGAACCAGCAGGCCCTTGGGAGTATCGCAGGCGAAGCCCATGTTGACAGCGCTGTGCAGTTTGACGACGTTGTTGGCGAACTCGCCGTTCAGTTCGGGAACCTGCTGCAGGGTCTTGATGACGGCGAACATGATCATGTCGCCGATGTTGATGTTGGCCAGACCGAGCTTCTCGCCTGCGGCCTTGATCTTCGCACGCAGCTTCAGGAGGCCAGTGACGTCGGCCTCGCAGTTGAGCGTGTACTGAGCCATGGTCTGCAGGGACTCCTGAAGACGCTTCGCGATGACGCCACGAATGCGGCTGAAGGGCTTTTCGGTGATGACATCTTCGCCTGCGGCAGGAGCAGGAGCGGCGGCCTTCGGTGCCTCGGCGGCAGGTGCCGCCGCGGGAGCTGCTGCGGGCGCGGTGATGCCCTTCGCGAAGTGCTCGATGTCTTCGACGGTGATCTCACCATTGCAGCCAGTGCCCTTCGCGGGAGCCTTGGCGCCTGCGGCGACCATTGCGGCGGCGGCGGGAGTCAGATGCGGGCTGGTCTGATAGGCGGCCATGACGTCGGCCTCGATGATGCGGCCCTGAGCGCCGCTGCCACCGATTGCGCCCATGACGAATGGATGCTCGGCGACGAATTTCTTAGCGCGCGGAGAGAGTGGAGCGCCTGCGACAACAGGTGCAGCGGCGGCTGCGGGAGCGGCGGCTGGTGCGGCATTCAGGCATGCGGAAACGTCAGTTCCGGCAGGGCCGACCAGGCAGATGTTCTTCAGAACGGGAATGAGTTCGCCAGCTTCGCCCATGAGCGCCAGAACGGTGCCTTCGGCAGTCGCCTCGACTTCGATGGAGGTCTTGTCGGTCTCTGCATCGGCGATGATGTCGCCCTTCTTGATTGTGTCACCGACCTTGATGCGCCATCCGCTGAGGATGCATTCTTCAACAGAATTGCCAGCCTTCGGCATGACAATTGCCTCTACGCCAGCAGGAAGCGCTGCAGGAGCAGCGGCTGCTGCAGGAGCGGCGGGAGCGGCGGCAGGAGCGGCAGGAGCAGGAGCGGCGGCAGGAGCAGGTGCGGCGGCGGCAGCGGCGTTGGGGGCCAATGCGGCTGCATCTTCGCCAGCGGCGCCGACTGCGCAGATGTTGGTCAGAACGGGAATAAGATCGCCTGGATTGGCGAAGAGAGCCAACACGACTCCTTCTGCCGTGGCTTCAATGTCAACGGATGTCTTGTCGGTTTCAGCGTTGGCAATGACATCACCCTTCTTCACGGTGTCACCGACCTTCACTTTCCACTCGCCCATGACGCATTCTTCAACAGAATTGCCGGCTTTCGGCATTACGATTGCAGTTGCCATCTTTTGTTTCTCCTTTTAGGCAATGATTACTTTGGTACCTAGTTCTTCTAAACGTTTACGGAAATTTTCACTGACGGCGTCGGTGACAAGCGTGTCCACATCGCCCGCGCTGCCGGTGTTGATGAAAGAATTCGTTCCCAATTTCGAGTGATCTACCAGCAGAATCACCTGCCCTGCACGCTTCATCACAAGACGTTTCGTGAACGCCTCGCTCGCATCACTCGTGGAAAGCCCCTCGGATAAAGTCAATCCCATAGTTCCCATAAATGCCTTGTCCACAGATATATTCTCCAATATGGATGCCGTAAGCGGTCCAACAAGCGTCCGCGACAACGCACGGAATTCGCCTCCGACCAAAATCATGCGATGACGCGATTCCATCAGAATCATCGCTGCCATGAGCGAATTGGTCACCACAGTCAGATCCCGCTTGCGTTCAAGCAGTTTTGCAAGATACAACGTGGTGCTGCCGCCATCAAGGTATATCTTGTCGCGATCTTCTATCAGCGAAAGCGCGGCAAGCGCTATGCGACGCTTCTCGTCGCTCAGCAGATTCTCCTTGTCGCTGAACATCTGCTCGTTCACTTTCGTGCTGCTCAATGTCGCGCCGCCATGGTAGCGGTTCAGCAACCCACGCCCCGACATGGAAGACAGATCACGGCGGATCGTGGCCTCGCTGACCCCAAGACCTTTCGCCAATTCGCCGACAGACAACGCCTCCACACCCGACAGCATTTCCAATATCTGCTGCTCGCGCTCGGTTGTCAATTGGCGTGGACGGTTACTCATGATTCTTCAAAAACATCTTGCGAGCCAACGAATTAGCGCACAAAATTCAAGCAGTGTATCCGACTGTTTAGAAGTTGTTAATATTAAGCAAATGCGCAAAGATTTGCGTGATTAACCAGAAACTACATGCGCATTTGCGCATATAGGCGCGCAAAAAATATAACCATTGAAATACGGATTGCTAGCTTTTTCATGTTTTTTTTAGAAAAAACTCACCCCACGGCCCCACCTCTTGGTCCCTTGGTCCCACGCCGTCTGCCGTCTGCCGTCTGCATACACTTGTCTCATCTATCACGCAACAACTCTATTTTGTTCGAGAAATTTTAATCACGACAACGATTCATTGGAGAAAACTAGTGGACAGATGACAGGCGCAGCACGTGCGGCACGTCAGAACATAGTGGAAGGCTCCTCGCGTGGAGGTACAAGTCGTGAGACTGAACTACGTCTTTATGATGTTGCAAAAGGGTCACTAAATGAACTAGCTGGTGATTTCGAAGCATTTCTTATTGAAGAAAAGAAGATACCGTGGTCTGTAGATGACGACAGGGCGATGGAATTGAAATCAATGCTTTTAGATCGCTATGAAGGTGACGTATGCGATAATGCCAGACATGACTATGGAATATATATCTGTGCAATGCGAAAGCGTTTTGAAAGATGGCTGGAGGCGGACGATCCTATAATAGCTGCCAACTCTATTCTAATCGTTATTGAACAAGTATGTAAATTGCTTTATCGTCAGATGAAAACCATCGGTGATGATTTTAGGGAAAACGGAGGCTTTACAGAGCGTTTGAGTAAAGTGCGAATTGAGGCAAGAGAATCCCAAATTGAGCAAGGGAATGCCCCTTTATGTCCCATCTGCGGAAAAGTCATGCACAAAGTGCTTGCCCAAAAAGGAAGAAACGCAGGGAAACCCTTTTGGAGTTGCACTGCTTATCCCGAATGTAATGGAACGCGAAGCGTAGGGTAAGTCGGGAGAGAGATGTGGGCCTGTGAGACGAGAGACAAAGAGACAAAGAGGGGCGGACGGGGGACGGGAACGGCAGATAGCGCAAGGTTCTCCTTAGAGCAATATTGTCTTTGAAGCGCCGTCCTACCAAATCAAGGCTATGTTATGTCGTTTTTCAAAACAGGAGGATTTCTTATGAAAAATGGCAAATACGGATGTGCGGTTTGGGGTTGTGGTTGGGTATCCAGCGGACATATCAATGCCTATCTGCGCAATTCAGACTGCGAAGTCGTAGGCATCGGCAGCAGACGCATGGAGAGCATTCGCGCGAAACAGAGCGAATTCGGCATGGACTGCAAGGCCTATATGGCCTTTGATGACATCCTGAACGACGACAGCGTGGACATCGTTTCGATTTGCACGCCGAACTGTCAGCATGCAGAAGAAGCGATTCGTGCACTTCAGGCAGGCAAGCACGTCTTTCTCGAGAAACCTATCGCAATAAAGGAAGAGGACATTCCGCGTTTGCTAAAGGCGGCGGAAAGTTCGAAGGCTCATACGCTTGTCGCCTTCATCCTGCGCTTCAATCCGCTTGTCAAACTGCAGAGACGCCTTGTCGCAGAAGGCGAATTGGGACGCGTCTTTATGGCGAACACGGACTACTGGTTCGGCCGTGAGAGAAAGGGCTGGATGAAGCACAAGGAAGAGACAGGAGGCGCATTCATTCTGGCGGGATGCCATTCCGTCGACATGGTCCGACACATCATCGGCGCCGACATACAGCGCGTCACGGCGCAGTCCATCATGGTCGGCGACTACTACGAGTACCCGCCTGTCGAAACAGCGCAGGTTCAGTTCACGAACGGCGCCATCGGCGTCTTCTCGTGTTCGCTGGTCGGAACCACTCCATACACAGCGAATCTGAGCATTCTCGGTGAAAAAGGAACCATCGTCAACGACAAGTTCTTCCTGAAGCGCTTCGAAGGCCAGGCAGACTACTTCACGCTGGACACAGGCGTCAAGAAGACGGGCGATGTCTATGGACACCCCTTCCCTGCCATGGTCGAACACTTTGTCGAGTGCCTGAAGGAAGACAGAGAATCACCAAACAACATCGCGTCGGCCGTCAATGCGCATCTCACCTGCATAGCAGTCAGCAAGAGCGCCGAGGCGGGCGGCAAACCAGTCGTGATCGACAACAACACCCTTCGTTTCGAATAGTTCACACAAAAAGGAGACAACAAAATGTCAACGGTCATAATTCCGCAGGATTGGCCAGTGGATGAATGGTATGGATTCAAACGCCACCACTTTGTCGTGGATGGATGCAACGCATGGATTGTAGAACCCACGTGCCCTGCTCCGGACGGACGATGGACATGGACCACGCAGTGGGCGGAGGCATTCGTTCCGCGCGTCGGAACAGTCGCGCTTCTCGAGCACGGCTTCTATCATGCGCACGTGGATGTATATAAGTACCGTGCAAGCGCAGAAGGGATCCGCGTCATGAGAAAATTCCAGGACGAGCTGATTGGTCTCGGCCTCTCTCCCAAAGCCAATCTGATCGGCATGAGCTGGGGAGGATACTTCTCCATGAGATACACGATCGAACATCCGGAGGGAGTCTGCGCCGTTTATCTTGACGCGCCAGTGACCGATGCTTCCGACGCCGATCCAAGCGCCGAGAGCCGTCTGAAAGACATAATGGGCCAATATGGCATGACACGCGACGAACTGGCTGCGTATCCAGGCAATCCGGTCAATGCAGCCAAAGCACTCATCGAAGCAAACGTCCCATTCTTCGCCACAATCAGCATGGCCGATCAGACGGTCCTTCCGCAGACGAATTTCGAAGTTCTGGAGGCACGCCTAAAAGACGCAGGCGCTAAAATCACGTACGTCACAGACGAAATGCTGACTCCCGAACAGGCCGAAAAGACATTTGCTGACACGCAAGGCAGCAAATTCTACATCTTCAAGCGTGATTGCTGGGGACATCATCCGCATGGTTTCGACGATGTGCGGCCATTGCTTCTGTTCCATTGGAACGCACGGAAATAGAGCAGATTGCCAGCCGTCGAGCCCACAAAACTCGACGGCGCCGTTTTAGCGTCCTAACCCAAACAAACTGCACATCTCATCATATCTCGCGAGCGTATCCGCACCGAATTTGGCAAGCGACGCTCGCGCCTTCTCAGGGGATTTCTCCAGCATGTCTCCAGACTTCGAGAAGAACTTGTCAGCCAGGCAGATAAGTTTTTCCTCTGGAGTCTCTGGCAGAAAATCCCTCCTGGGAAGCGGCAGCGCCTGTGAAACAATATTGTCGCGAGTCAGTCCTGCGCCAGTGTGTCGTTCGCAAATCCGTGCGCAGGCCTCCAAATCCATTCCATGCAGTCGGCCGTATTCGCGAAGGATTTCGCCGCCGATGATTCCGTGCGCGATATATGGTTCATCGCCGACGCAGAGGATGCTCGGCGCATGGCATCGTCCGACGCCTATGTCATGCAAAATGGCGCCCGCGATCACGAGTTCGCGGTCTATTTCAATCGCACCGCAAGTGTCGAGAATCTCCAAGGCCTTGTCTCTTACGGAACAGCAGTGTTTGAAGAGCAGCCTGCGCAGCGGCGTATCCTCTTTGTAGATATCAAGGAAAACGGCGACGGG
>JAKSPA010000004.1 GCA_024405235.1 Lentisphaeria bacterium | reverse complement strand
GCCGCAGGCAGTACGCGCCGCAGGCAGTAGCTACCCTCTTGGGGAACATAGCGTATGAGAATAACGAAATTCATGAGAAGGAATCAGGGGATTCCCCCCCCCCACACACCACCCAAAAAAGAAAAACCATCACAAGCCGTTGAACTTGTGATGGTTGAAATACTGGTGGTCCCGGCTGGACTTGAACCAGCGACCAAGAGATTATGAGTCACCTGCTCTAACCACTGAGCTACGGGACCACGGGCATGTTGCTTAATGTGACACATTTCCGTATTTTTGCAAGTCAGAAGAGCATCAATTGTTGGAAAATGAATCAAATTTGTCAGGAAAGCCGCAAAAGACGGAAAAAAGAAGCATATTATATCAAAATCCGATTAGACAATTCAGAAGCGATCATAGGAGATTGCGAAGATGACGCAGGAAAACGCATCAGAAGAAAAAGAGAAGCAGGCCGCTCCCGACATGCCGCCCGAACTCATTGCGGAAATAAAGCGCCGCGAGGTTCTTGCCAGATTGGAGGAGGAAGCGGAGGAGAGCGCATTGGGACGTCTTTGCCGAAGCAAGAACTTCTGGTATGCTGTTTTCGGCGTGATTTTCTTTGTGATCATGGGTGCGTTGATTGCATGGGCCGCGAAGGATTTGGGCTATCTCTAGAAAGCGTCTTCTGAAAAGTTTTGCGTTCGAGTCGCCAGAGAGTGTTTGGTTTTGATTTTCTAGCGATACGACATTCTGTTTTCGCGTTTTTCTGTGTTCTGAAATGATTTCACGCAATTCGAAAGGTCTTCTGCTAGGCCTTCTTTCCACTCTGATATGGGGATGCCAGTATTCGGCCGCACGAGCAATATTTGGTTCTCAAGCAGAAGAAATAGATCCATATTTGATGAGTCTGATGAAATTCGCAAGTGCGGCGGTCGCGCTTTTGCCGTTTTTGTGTTTTGACAATGGCTGGCGGAAGACTGCGCAGGCTATGAAATGCGACTGGCTGCAGATGATTCTTCTTGGAGTATTGGGCGTTGCCGCAGAAGGACTTCTGGCATTCTATTCGCTCAAATACACCACTTCTGCTCGAAGCAGCCTTCTCTGCAACATGTCGCCTGTATTCACGGTTCTGCTGGCGATGCTTTTTACACGAAAGATGCCTGATTGGGGAAAGTGGGTCGGAGTCGTTTTGGGCTTCGTCGGGTTGGCTCTGGTGCTCAATTCACAATCATCAGACATCTATGACGCCAAGCCATTTACGCTTCCAGGAGATGTCATGGCGCTTGCTTCAGGCGTCGCGTGGGCGTTCTTCACGGTTGCCGGCGTGAAATGTTCACAGAAATACGGCGGCATTCCATGCACTGTAGTCACGTTGACGGTTGCCGCTGTCGCAATGGTCGTCGTCTGTCTTGTCACAGGCACTGATTTCATGCCGCAGCTTACTTTGAAATCATTGGCTTTGGTGCTGTTTCTTGGAATCATGGCGACTGGAATAGGCGTCGGTTTGTGGAATCTGGCCATGGGGCTGACGGACCCAAGCGCGTTGGGGGCTTTCGGCTATCTGTCGTCGCTTATCGCGCTGTGTCTTGCGCGCTTCGTTTCGAAAGAGCATTTCACCTGGCAGTTCTTTCTTGCCTTCGCGCTTATTATGTCTGCGATATATTTCATGAATCGCGGAACGTCTGACAAGACGGAAAATTAGAAAATACTGCAATGTCCTTTTTTGCTTTTTTGTTAATACTTGCTTCTACTGTTCTCCACGCGACATGGAATCTGGTCGCGAAGAAGAGCCACTTTTCCATTCCCTTCTACGTGCTGATGGAAAGTACCAGCTTCCTGTGCTGGGGACATGCGATCTTCTGGTCGCCGATTCCATTCGGTTCGCTTCCGGCGGCTTTCTGGATTGCGACATCCATGGCGGCCTTCTGCGATCTTTTCTATGGCGTAGGCATACAGTATTCCTACGAGAAATTGGAGATGTCGGTCGCCTATCCCGTGATGCGTTCGCTGCCGCTGCTTTTCACGGCCATGCTGACGTCTGTCTTCGGTTGGGGCGAACGGCTTTCATGGACCGCGATGCTTTCGATGGCCGTCGTCTTTTCCGGATGCATAATCATTCCTCTGGCGCGCTTCCGCGATTTCTCCTTGAAAGCCTACTGCAACAAGGGATTCTTCTTTGTTTTCATGGTCGCATGCGGAATTACGGGATACACGCTTTTCGATGCAAGGGCCATGAATGTGATTCGAGAATGCTATCCAAACGAATCCGCATTCACAATCTCGCTCAGTTACTACACATTCCGCATGATCGCGCTGATTGCCTTTATGGCGCTGATGACCGTCTCTACCAAGAAGAACCGCGCGATTTTCCGTGGACTTTTCCGCGAACGCCACTGGATTCCACCAATGCTTGCAGGCAGCATGGCCAGCACAACGTTTGCATTGGTACTGTGCGCGATGAACTATGTGACCAATGTCGCTTATGTTCAGGCCTTCAGGCAGATAGGACTTATCATAGGAATGCTGGAGGGCGTATTGTTCCTGAAAGAGAAGGCGACTCTCACGAAAACGATTGGCATGCTGCTGATTATTGCAGGACTAGCTGCATCCGTTTTGTTCAGATAATTCGCAGGCGTGGTTCCATGGTATTCATGGAAGGCCAAGGCGCCAATGTTTCGGTCCATGCGCGCGGCTGTCCAATCGTATTGATTCAAACCATAGACAGCCGTGCAGTCCGCAAAGCTCGCGAAAATGAAAAAATAGCAATATAAATGACTGAAAATCGCTTTGACAAATCACGATGCATTGTACAAAATATATATTAAACGCATCTGACTTACAAGACTTTCAAAGGAGTCATCTTATATGTTGAACAAGCACACGGTTGAAAAGATTGGCGGAACCTCCATGTCCCGCTTTGGTGAAGTGATGCGGAATGTCATCATCGGCAAGCGCAAGGGAGCCGATTTGTACAACCGCATATTCATTGTGTCGGCATATGGCGGCATAACCAATCTTCTTCTTGAGGACAAAAAGACAGGCGCACCAGGCGTCTATGGCCGTTTTGCCATGAATGATTCCACTTGGGAACAGGCGCTGGAGGATGTCCGCCAGCGCATGCTTGAGTTCAACCGCTCTTTCGTCAGCATTGGTCTTGACCAGACGGCGGCGGACGATTTCGTGAATAAGCGCATCGACGGCATATTCGACTGTCTGCACGATCTTACGAATCTGCGTTCGTTCGGTCATTTCAATCAGAAGAGTTTCCTGCCGCAGACTCGCGAACTGCTGAGCGCCGTTGGTGAGGCCCACAGTGCGTTCAACTCGGCGAACATTCTGCAGAAAAACGGCGTCAATGCGCGCTTCATCGATCTGACAGGCTGGAAGGTCGATTCGCTTCCGACATTCGACGATGCGATCAAGAATGCGTTCGCGGATATCGACATGAGCACGGAGATGCCGATTGTCACAGGCTATGTGAAATATGACGAAGGCATCATGACGCGCTTCGATCGTGGCTACAGCGAAATCACCTTCAGCAAGATCGCCGTCATCACCCGCGCATGCGAAGGCATCATCCACAAGGAGTATCACCTCTGCACAGGCGATCCCAAACTGATTGGTCCCGACAAGGTCAAGATCATCGGCCATACCAATTTCGATATCGCCGACCAGCTTTCCGATCTGGACATGGAGGCGATCCATTCCAAGGCATCCAAAGACATGGAGCAGTGCGGAATTCCGATTCGCGTCAAGAATGCGTTCGATGCCGAGAATCCAGGCACGCTCATCAGCTGCGACTACGTTTCCGACGAGCCCAGAGTCGAGATGATCTGCGGACGCAGCGACATCGTCGCAATCGAAGTCGTTGATCCCGAAATGGTCTCCAAGCCTGGATACGACTACATGCTTCTGCAGAGCTTCGTGGACTACAAGATCAGCTACGTGACCAAGACCACCAATGCCAATACGATCACGCATTTCGTCCCCAGCAAGAAGATGCCAATCGAAGGCTGCATCGAAGACATCAAGCGCCGTCTGCCCCAGGCGACGGTCTATTCCTTCCCAGTGGCCATCGTTTCCATCATCGGAACGAACATGAAGATTCCAGGCTTCCTTTCGAAGTCCGCGAAGGCGCTTTCCGATGCGAACATCAACACGCTGGCAATGGTCCAGTCGCCGCGCCAGATCAACATGCAGTTCATCGTCCACAGAGATGATTTCCAGAAGGCGCAGATCGCCCTTCACAAGGCTCTGGTTGAGGAGTGCTAACTGGTAAGGTTATGTGGAAGGCACTGATCGCGATTTTTGTGCTTCTGTGCGCTTTGGCGGCGAATGCACAGGAATTGCGTGGTGCCTGGATCCACTCTCCAGTCGGAATCAAAGGCTGGGGGTGGGACAAAACGGTTAAGGTCCTTTCCGACAACGGCTTCAATGCGCTCTTCGCGAATCTAGCGTGGGGCGCCACGGCCGATTATCCAAGCGATGTTCTTGCGCCGGATCCGTTGGCGGTCCAGAAGGACGGCACGGTTCACGACTGCCTTCAGGAGTGTCTTGACGCATGTAGAAAATATGGCGTGCAGCTACATGTGTGGATTGTCGTCTGCAATTTGGGCGAACGCGTTCCGAAGACGCTTTTGAAACAGCTTCAGGAGGCTGGCAGAACAGAGAAGGATGCAGAGGGCAAGGAGACGACATATCTTGCGCCGCAGATAGAAGAAAATGGCGAGTTGCTTGCGAACGCGCTCAAGGAACTTGTCGCCAAATATGAAATAGACGGTGTCCATCTGGATTACATACGGTATCCATTTGGAGCATGCGATTCGTCTGAACGCGCGCGGAAGGATTTCGAGAAGAGTCTTGGCCACGAAGTGAAAGCCTGGCCGGCCGATATTCTCAAAGGGGGCAAGCACCGTGCAGAATTCCGCCAATGGGGGCGGGACAACATTACGGAACTGGTGCGCATTGCAAGCAGGACGGTGCGCGAGAACCGTCCGTCCGTTCAGTTGTCTGCTGCGGTCTATGGCCATTGGGCGAGTGCTCGAGACAGCGTCTGCCAGGATGCTGCGCTTTGGGTGAAGGAAGGTTTGGTCGATTTTCTGTGTCCGATGAACTACAGCGGCAAACCGGAAGAGGCGCGTGGTTGGCTGAAGCAGCAGTTGGAGGCCGTGCAGGGCAGGGTGCCGATTTATTCCGGACTTGCGAATTACCAATGCGAGACGGTGGAGGCGCTGCAGGAGGAAATAGCAGACGCGCGCCGCTTGGGGGCAGACGGCTTCATCTGCTTCCAGCTGAAGCCTGAATTCGCGGAAGGATATCTGCCGGTGCTGGGGAAGAACGAAACCGCAGAACCGTCTGCCGCTCCTGTGGTCAACACGCTGAAGGCGCGTCCGAAATTCATCTGGCGGTCGCATAGGACGCTTTGGGACCGTATCGCATTCTGGCGCAGCAAGCCTGTGATAACTTTGACATGCACAGCAGAATACAAAGACAATGCGGCAGAGACTTCCGTGCATATAGTTCGAAACGGCGGTATTTGCCAGAACGAATACAAGTGCAGACGACGTGGAAAAACGATTGAAATCAGTTTTGTTCCAATTGATGACGGGTTCTATCGTGTCCGTTTAGGAGACGGAGGCGATGCCGTACATTCTACAACCGTTGAATTTGATTTTCAAGAACTGAAATAACAATCAGGAGTTTGCTATTATGCTGAAACACGTGATTGCCACGATATTCTTGACAACTTAGGCAACGCTTTGAGAAGAAGGAATACTATGGAATGCGTCGAATGATTTCGGCGGATTGAAGGCGAAAGACAACTGCATCGTCGAAAGGACTGAGAACACTCTGATTGTGAAGGTGACGAAAAGCGATGCGCAGCTTATCTTTCCGAAACTTGCGTTGAATCCCATCGAATGCAATACTTTCACATATACATATCGTGCAAAGGGAAATGTTGACCGCATGGGCGAACTCTTCTATGCTCACGAAGGCGAGAGGTTCAACGAGGGCTCGATGTGGCGTCTGCCGGCGATCATTTGCGATGGCGAATGGCATACGGTAAATTTGATAGGCACGTCACTTGTTCAAGTATGGACATGGTTCGGCGGCGAGACGATTACTGATTTGCGCTTTGATCCGACTGATAGCGCAGATTGTGAAATAGAGTTTTCCGAGATAGGTTTCCGCTATCAGGAGAGGGCGATAATGAAGGCGAAGAAGCTGCCGCCTCTCAAACCAGTCAAGGCGACGCTTGACGCGCCTGCCTGGGAACCCATCGAGCCTGGCCTTTGGGAACTGCCCGTTCCCAAAGCCGTTGTCGACTACGCATATTTCAAATGCAAGCTTATTTCCTCTCCAGAGGACAAGGAGGGACATGGAAAGCACACGCGCTTCAACATGCGCGGCGAATTCATGCTCAAGGAAAAGCCTGTTCTGGCGATGGTGCAGTTCACAGGCGACGACAGCTGTCATTGCGTAGTCAACGGCAATTACGTCGGATACTTTGGCAACTGGCGCGAAGTGGGCGTGGAGGAGGTCACGAATTTGCTCCACGAAGGCAAGAACGTTCTCGGATTGTCATATACGAACAAAGACAATGTCGGCGGATGCCTCTGCGAACTCTTTGTGCGCTACGCGGATGGTTCCAGTGAACACATCAATACCGATGGCTCGTTTGTCTCCGCACCGTACGGCACGGTTCCCGATACATGGGCCAGCGAAGATTACGATGCGTCTTCATGGGCGAAGGTCGTTGCACACAATCCGCCGCCGAATCCGCCATGGCGCGCCGCTTTGCCTTATTTCGATTTCGAAAGCCAGACTCTTCAGAAGCAAAAGAGTGGATTCATATTCGATGCGACAGATACGGCAGACGATGCCAAGGCGCTGGATTCCGTCGTGGCCGGTTCTGTTGTCAAAGTCGTCATGGATTTCGACGGAAAGGCACCCACGGCGCCTTTCATTGGAAAACTTCGATTGGTAAAAGAAGATGGCATTCTTTGGGAGGAAGAACGCGAATTCACTCTTGATGAAATTGTTGCAATAGACGACAATTCGTGGAGCCTCCGTTTCAAATACGAATTGCCCATGTATCTTAGCAGCAACGACTGCACGCTGACTATTCTCTCCGGAATTTTCAACAAACATCCAAAGATGCCTTTCTCGATTCGGCAGATCGACAGCGCGCCCGGTTTCGAGACCAAGCCTGTTTTCAAGGTGGTTGACAATGGCGGCACGCCCGTATTCTCGCTGAACGGCAAGATTGTCTATCCCGCATGGGGCGGTGTTCAGCGCAACAATCGTCCAGACCATCTGCCGATTCACAACAAGGGCGTTGTCGATATCGCGACACTCTACGTGCAGTATACAAACATCTGGCAGAAGCCAGACGTATTCCGTCCATACGACTACGACATGCAGGCCGAGGCATATCGCCGCTGCAATCCCGATGCCTATTTCGTCGTCGACCTGCAGTGCTATGCGCCCTCTGGTTGGGACAAGCTCCATCCAGAGGAGATGTGCATGGACGGCAAGGGCAAGATCAATCATGACGGCGGCCGTCTGAATACCTCCTTCGCAAGCGAGAACTATCTTGAGGACACGCTTGATTATCTGGAAAAGGCGCTGGATTATCTTGAGCACTCGCCATACGCAAATCGCATCATCGGCTATCGAATCACCGGCGGACATACGCTGGAGTGGCTTGGCTGGGATCCGACGGACACATCGACTACGGTGGATTTCTCTCCTGCATGTCAGAAGGCTTTCGAAGCGTATGCGAAGAAGCACTATCCTGAACTGAAGGAGTGGTCCGTTCCGACGCTTGAGGAACGCGAACAGCTTGACAACGACGAGATCCTCTGGAATCAGCGCAAGCATCTCAAGGCAGTCGCCTACGCCGATTTCTATTCGGATTCCGTAGTGAATCCAATGCTTGCGCTTTGCCGTCGTGCGCGCGAGATTCTCGGAAACGACAAAGTCATAGGGCTCTACTATGGCTACACGATGACTCTTGGCGCTTCTGGCATGGCGCAGCCACGTGCGCATTTCACGCTGAAAAAGGTTTTGGATACAATGGATGGAACGATTGATTTCATCATTTCTCCGCATCCCTACGGTCTTCGCAACATAGGCGACATCATGGGCGACATGAAGCCCTTCTCGACAATGCAGATGCATGGCGTCATTCCCGTCATCGAAGATGATTCCAGAACATTCACATGCGCCGCGCCTTCTGGCACTCCAATCGGTCTTGGATATTTCCAGATGTTCAACGAACACACGACCGTGGAGGTTCTTCGCAGAAACATGGCCGATACGCTCTGCCGCAATTACCAATACTATTTCTATAATCTGACGGGAGGCACCGAATTCGACTTCCCGCAGGCGGAAAAGGACATCGCCACTCTGCGCGCAGTCGGACAGTTCTGCATTGACAAGAAGATCCCGCGCAAAGCCGAAGTGGCGCTTGTCGCAAGCGAAGAGACCATCAAGGCGATGCCGATGCTTTCCAAAGCGCAGCGTTCAGGAGAGCTTTCGCAGAAGTATCTGATTGACGGCAGCGTGGAAACTCGCGAGTACTCAAATCGCGTTTTCACTTCCGATGCTTTGGAAAACAACTACATACGATTCGCACGCGCGGGCGCCGCAATGGATTATCTGCTGGCTGAGGATCTGGCCGACAATCCAGGCGACTATAAGCTCTACGTATTCTTGAACTGCATCAAATACGACGACGATTTCCTGAAGGCGGTGGAAAAACTCCGCGAACGGAATTGCACGATGCTGTGGCTCTATGCGCCTGGATACTACTACGGACTGGACAACGGCGTCGATTTCATGGAGCGCCTGACTGGCATGACGCTGAAGAAATCCGACGGTCCCGTGATGCCTGCAGTCACATTCGCAGACGGAACGGTCATGGGCACCCAGCGCGTGCGACGCGATCCGATGTTCTTCGTGGAAGACAATGATGCCGTGGCGCTGGGAACCTACGAAGACGGCACCATTGGACTTGCGCTAAAGAGAACAGGAAACGCGACGACGATCTTTTCCGGAATCTGGCAGTTCAACGTGCCGTTCCTTAATCGCGTGCTCAAGGAGGCAGGAGTTCATGTATTCAGCGATACTTCCGATCCCGTGGATGCAAATGCGGCGCTCTTTACGCTTCATGCACGCTTCCCTGGCCGCAAGCACATCTCGCTGCCGTATAAGACAGATGTCGTGGATATCTTCAACCGCAAATTCGTCGGAAAGGACATCGATTCCTTTGAATATGATGCGCCTCTGCACGAAACGCGTTTCTTCTACTACGGCGAAGATGCGCAGGAACTTCTCGACAAACTGAACACTCTTGAATAGTCCATAACATCATGTTTTCATTTGAAGAAAATAGAAAGCTGATCGTTGATTTCATTAGAGGAAGTCTTAAGGCGACGGAGCGCGAGGCAGTCGGCCTTCTAAGGCATCCATACATATCTCCTGGTTCGTCTGCGTATGCAACCCATCTTTGGGATTGGGATTCCTACTGGACCATTCTCGCTGCGCTGAGAATCTCGCGCGAAAACAACGACGACGCCTTCTTGGAGGAGTTGCGCCCGTTCGCCAAGGGGACTTTCGTCAATTTTCTGGAACACCAGGGAGACGATGGCGCGCTTCCGATTTGCATGGAGCCTGTGCGCGGAGATCTCTTCGATTGTCTTGATTCTTCAGACAACAATATGGCGAAACCCTTCATTGCGCAGTTGGGAAAGCTTCTCATGGACTACGGAATGATCGCCGCCGACGAGATGGCGAACTATCTTGACAGGATCGCCGCATTCCACGATTGCTACGACAAACGCTATCTTGACAGTCGCACGGGATTGGTCTTTTGGGCAAAGGACTGGGGCATAGGCGTGGATGACGATCCTGCAACGTGGGGCCGTCCGCCAAAGTCTTCCGGTTCTGTCTTCCTGAATAGCATCCTTTGCCGAGACAGCCAGTCGCTGGCGGAAATCGCAAAAGCCTGCGGACGCGGCGATTTGGCCGCCAAGGCGGAAGAGCGTGCGAAACGCATCGTCGCCGCATTGGAGAAATACTGCTGGGACGAACGCGAGAAGGCGTTCTTCACTGTTGATTTGCAGTGCCATCCGAATATCGACGTGTGCACATACACCACCCTCAACACCAATCTGGAGACCTTCTGGCACTGCTTGAAACTTAAGGTGCTTCTGTGGCACAGCATACTGCCGTTCTTCATCGGCGCGGGAACAGACGAACAGTTCAGCGCCTATCTCCGTGAGAATATGACTCCAGAGCGCCTGCGTTCCAAATATGGCGTGCGTGCGCTTTCCGCCGACGAAGCCATGTATCGTCCGGAGGAGGAACGCGGCAATCCAAGCAACTGGCTTGGACCAATATGGATTGTGGTGAATTACATCGTCGCCGAGACAATGCTTGCGCGCGGACATCACGACGACGCCAGAAAACTATGGGCGGACGTTGTGGAAATTCTTGCAAACGATCTTCGCGCAAATGGCGCTTTCCATGAATACTATTCGCCAGAGAGCGGACTAGGCATCAACAACAAGGGCTTCATGAGCTGGAATGCGCTAGCGGGGGCAGAAGTGATCAGATAACCGCTGGAACCGACTAGAGGCCCTGGCAGGGGGCGGCTATTACACCGCCGGAATTGACTAGAGGCCCTGATTCATTCCGCGGAGCAAAAAGCTCCGCGGCACGAATTGGGCGGACAGAGGGGCTAGAACCGACTAGAGTGGCTAGCTATTTGAGTCTGAAGAGCAGTGCTTGGCCAGGCTCGGTTGTCAGCGTGAATGTTCCGTCCGTGATGTCTATTGTTTTGCCAGAGAAGCATTCCACGGCGGTCGTGGCATTTATGCCATTCGGCAGAGTCACCGTGCGTGTTCCTGCAGCATCGATTGGAACGATGCCGAGATAGGTGCCGTCAAAGACAACTCTGTCCGCCTTGTCGATGAGCGGCATGGCTCCTGCATTGGTGCAGATTGCGCGTGTGGTTGCGCCGCTGAGATCAGGGCAGGGCAGAACGATGCTTGTTCCGTTTCCGATTTTCTTCTGGGCAGCGGCAGGTTCGTGCATGCCGGTGGTGTAGAAACCGAGCGTTTCTGCGTCCGCATCATTTATGGAGAAGGTTTCCTGACCATGCATTCCGACGTTTCCGATGACGTCTCCATTGTTGTTGGTGTATTCCAGCGCAATGCCCAATGGCAGCTCGTGGAAACGGATGCCAGTGAGTTCTTCCATGCCTTCGACACCGCCTTTCTGACCATAGCCAGGCGCGTAGAGGAACACGGCGGTCTTGCCTGCGGCGAATACTTTCTCCTTGAGGAAGGTCGCCAGACGTGGATTCTTACGCCATGCGTTCGGGAAGAAGAGGACCTTGTATTGGCTCAGATCAAGAGTGAAGATGTCCTCAAGCTCGTAGATGTCATACGGGACGCCGCTGACTGCAAGCGAGCGCTGTGAGACGGATGGGAAGTGCTGCGGGCGGTCTTCGCCCCAACGGCCGTCGCGGATGCATACGCCGTCTTCCGACTTTTCGTCGAAGAAGAATGCGGCCTGTGGTTTCCACGTGACAGGCGTCTGCCAGATTTCCTGCTGGAGAGTCTGCATTTTCGCGAAATCGCGATGGATGAAAGGCGAATCGTACCATTCTCCTGCGAGATCGTAGTACCAGATTCCGAGTCGGTTGACGGACGCGTAGAGGAATTCGCGGCGGTTTTCGTAGAGTGACGCCATTGGATGATGAGTGACCTTGTGGCCGTCATTGACCTGTGTAAGATAGGTGCGGTTGTCAGCCTCCTGCAGCCAGAGCACATTGTGGTGGCGGTATGTGTCCTCCACGGAGCCACAGCCCGAAATGTCGCCTGGACGGCGCCATACGTATGAGATAGGAGAGGCCATGACATCGACCTTGCCGGATTCCAGAAGTCTCATGACATCGTAGTGTCCGGTGTAGCTTGATGCGCCGTAGAGGTGGTTCAGAGTCATCAGATAGCCGTAGTAGAGCCATCTGAGTTTGCCAGGCGCGTTTGCGCTGATTGTATCCAATATCGCCATGATCGCATCGGTATTGCCCTGCTGATATGCGCGCGTGTAGTCCATCACGTCCTGACAGTCGTCGTCTAGGAAGTGCTCTTTTGTGCCCTGGCGGCGCTGCAGGTTTGGGATTTCCGCCGTGTCAAATGTCACGTTGGGATTCTGCCAGGCGGTCTGGAGGGCGCTTTCATCGTTGTTGTATTTTTCACGCAGGAAATTTCTGAAGGAGAGCAGTCGTGGCTTGCTGTAGTCGGCATAGCAGTTGTGCTTTGACGGCATGACCCATTCAGGGCCGCGGAGATTGCATGGCATGTAGCCGAGAATGGCGTTGCCGTACCACTTGCTTTCAACCTGACGGATTGCGCGTCCGTACATCTCCGTGGCGGCATCCAGCCAGACTTTGCTGGTTGGTGAGGCGAAAGGACCATCGTCACCGCCAGTTGTCTGTCCGTCGGCGAAGACGATCAGTTCTTCTGGGTGTCTTGCGGTCCACCATGACGGAGAGGAGATTCTGGTCATGAGGAGGATCTTCGCGTCTGGCTCGGCTCTGAGGAGCTCTTCGACCTCCTTGTCTAGCGTTGACATGTTGACTGTGCCATCCGGCTGCCATGCCTCGAATGCGACTTCCCATACGAGACGGAAGACCTTGAAGCCGCTTGCTTTTGCTGTGCGGTAGTTTTCCGTGCGGTCGCCTTTCCAGCGCAGACCGAAGATGATCGGCTGGTTCTTTTCTCCGTTGATCTCAAGAATCGGATAGCCGTTCAATTCGCCGACGGCGTAGGTGTTTTTGCGCTTCGCGAATGCTTCCTTGTCTATCGGAGTGGTATTCAGCGGTTCAGGCATCTTCTCGCAGAACTTGACTGCGTTGCCCCATGGCCCAACTGGAGGCAGGCCGAGTTCCTTTGCAGGAAGCCATCCATTCTTGGTTTCTTGTGGAGGATCGACACGACGCCAGTTGGCGCCCGGATTGCTGTTGTTGACAAGCCAAGAGGAGTCCGTGCAGATGAATTCGCTGTTGCCGTCCTTGTCTGTGAGTCGTAGCTCAGCCAGAAATCCTGCCAACGAGACGCCGTTGTGTCCATTCGCTGTCATGACATTCTTTCCAGGCAGGATGTACTTCTTGACGTCTGCGTATTGAGTGTTTCCCCAATTGTTTGCGTTGAAGATGCGATTGTTGTTGACTTCCATCGTGAACGCATCATCGGCAGTGGCCTGAAGAAACGCTTCGTCAAGCTTGTCCAGATTGTCGACGTAGAATTCACGGCGGAAGTAGATGTCCTGGTTGTCCTTTGTGCCAGTGGGCGTCCAAATCCAGTTGGATTGGGAGTTCGCAAGGCCGCCGAGATCCTCCACGAGCACATCTGCGAAAGAGCCTTCGTCTGCGAAATCCATGTGAATCACGCCGTCGAAATCCTCTTCTGTGACGGTATATTCCGCTTCGTAGTAGTCAACATGCTTTGATTTCATTTCGAATGGAATCGTCTGGAGGCGCGTTCCATCCTGTCCTGAGATGCGGATTTCCGCGTTAGCGAGGCCCTTTGCGAAGAAAGACGCGCGGTAGTGGTGGTTCTTGCGGAGTGTGTCCAGCGTGGTTTCCGCTGTGCCGCCTGCCACAAGTGCTGCTGGAAGGCCGTTGTAGGTGGCAGGTTGAAGACCTTTGAAGTCGCTGATTGTCCATGCGTCAGGAGCGTCGCCGTTGGAGTGGAGCATCAGTGCGCCGTTGACGAGTGTGTCGAGTCCGCGACGGAACGCCAATGCGGTCAGCGTGTTGCCGCCGCCCATTCCGCTGTTGGAAATCGTCAGGATGAAGTTCGTCACGCCGCCCTGCTGCCAGCGCGGAATCTTGGACAAGTCAATGATTTCGCGGCTGTTCAAGGCGCGATGGTTGACCGCCATGGAACCGTTGGCGGAGCGGAAGCCTTCGTAGCCGCCTTCGTTCGGTCCATAGAAAATCAGCGTGTAAAGTGCAAGCGTGCCATTTCCTGAATAGACTTCCAGATACGGATAATTTTCGCATTCAATCCCTTGTGTCTGGAAGCGGAAAGTGCCGTAGGTGTTGTCTGGAATCGTGAATTTGATGCCCTTTGGCGTCTGTTTGGCCAGATCGCCGAAATCATGCGAGAAATCCACTGGGTAGGGGCGCGTCAGATCCCATGAGAGCGTGGCGCCTGTTATGGAGGCCACGGCTACAAATAGTGCAGTCAGAATAGAGAGATGTTTTTTCATGGTGTGTGGATGGGTGCTTCAGTTTTCGATTGAGAGTGTGCCGACTGCCTTGCCTGGCAGCGTGATTTCAAGAACGCCGTCTATCTTCTGGAATTCCACTGGTTCGTCGTTGAAACGCACCGTACATGGATTTTCCGACGTCGGGACATAGAGCAGGGTGGAAGTCTCCGCATTGGCATCCAGATGGAGCTCTGCAGTCAGATGGTGCTCGTCTTGAGTCTTGGAGAGAATCCAGCAGTCCATGCCCGTCGTGAGGCGTCCTGGCGTGAAATAGGCGTGGAACCATGACAGAACGGGGCTGGAGAGTGCGCCGAAATGGTGGCATCCGCAGCCGCGTCCGTTGATGGCGCTGAAATGTTCGAATGTGTAGTACGACTGGTCGGTTTCGTGTTTCCAGACTTTCAGTCCCGTCATCGCAATGCGTCTGGCAAAATCCGCTTTGCCGCAGTCGAGGGCGCTCTTCCAGAAGAACCACTGGTGCGGCATCCAGATGGCGCCGTTCCAATAGCCGTCGGTGCTGTAGTATGGCGCCGATTGGTCGACCGCCGTCAGTCCGAACGGCGTCCACAGATGTTCAGGTGATTCCAGACGCTGCCAGAGTTTTTGGGATTGCCTGGAATCGCAGATTCCCGCCACAAGAGGAACAACGCCGTCGAATGTGAAGTTGAAGTTCACGCCGCTTTCTGGATCACGGTAGAATTCCTTGAAAGTTCCGTCTTGATTGTGCGTGACGTAACTGAAGATGCCGTCTTCCTCCGACCATGCGTATTTCAGCAGTGCCTGCGAGAAGAGCGCGATGTCGCAGTCAAGCGCCTTGAGGTCTTCTGTCTTTCCGAGCAGTCTTGCCGCAGCCCGCAGAATCTTCGCGAATCGGATTGCGTGTGAGGATGTCACGGCGGGCGTGGTCATGTATGTATGGTCGCGATATAGTGCCCATTGCGGCGGAATGTCATCCCAGCCGCCTGTGTTGTAGAAGATGTCCCATGTCGCAAGCAGGTGCGTCTTGTATTTGTCCGTAGTGGAAGTCGGAATATGTCCCGCAAGATAGTTGTAGAAATGCATGAGTCTTGGGTAGAAATACTCAAGGGCATCGCGATCCTGATGGCGGTTCCAGATCTCCTGATAGAGGTATGCCTGAACCGGCAGGGGAGTGCCGTGATTCACGAATGCGTTTTCATCTTCCGGTTCGGTTACGTATACGTTAAGATTTTCGATCGCGCGTTTTTTGTCAAGCTCGAGCATTCCGAGACCGATGAAGCCTGAATCCCACGTGTAGAGCGAGTTGAAGAACTTGTCTGGACTATGGTGGCGGATGTTCTTGCCCATGCATTGTATTGGGAACAGGACGTTCGTCATGAGGGCGGCGGACATCAGCTGCTGACTGAAGCGGAATGGTTCGCCGTCCCTGACGCATGGAAGCGCGAAGGCCTCCTTGTGCGCCTTTGCGTAGATGGCTTCAAGCGATGCGTCGTCAAGCGCCACGCCTTTTGGCGCTTCCGAGCCTTCGGCGAATATTGCGTAGATGACGGAAGAACCCTTTGAAGGAACGGTAATCGGCAGGATATACGATTCCTTGATGTATTCCGAAGCGTTTCGTGCGTTTTGTCCTCTTAGGATTTCCGATGGTCTGTAATTCGGATGGCGGATGGCATATGAGTAGTTCAGGAGGTTCACGAAGCCGTCGATGTTGTATTCTCGTTCGTATGCATCGCGACTCCACCATACGAAATGGCTGCCGTCTTCGCCGCTGATGACGGTGCTGTGCTCCAGCGGCCCTGCAGCCGAATGCGGCGCCGACGCGCTTGCCGTCGTGTCGAAGTTCACGTCGCCGATTGCGCAGGCAGGCGTCAATGCGAGACCATCGATACGCAGGTCTTCGTTGGATGACGCTGCAGTCAGCGTGATTGTGCCTCCATCGTCAAGTCTGCCTGCGAAAATTTCATAGACGTCGAAGGCGCCTGTTCCATCCAGAGACTTTGTGGAATGAGCACCATCGACATTGATTTCAATCGTGTATTTCTTTCCGTCGGCGATTTTCGCGCGCAGGAAGATGCGTGCGTCGTCCGAACTCGTGAACTTGTATTTCCACGTGACGGTGTCGCCTTTTTCAGCGCCGAAGCAATGATCCTGCAAGTTGATGTGCGGATTGCCGATGCAGCGTCCGCCTACCGTGCCTGGAACCTCTTCAATGGCGCGGCGTGCGCCGCAGAAGACAACGTTGTGGTCAGGCCGCATTCTTGCGAACGCGAGCGTGTCGTAATTGACTGCGTCAAGCCATACGCTGCCTTGCGGCAGGAGCGGTACCATTGCGCTCTTCGGAGCGAAACGCGCGAAAATGAAAAGCGCTGCATTTTGCGGCTCATCGGTGTTGTTGACAAACTCGATTCGGCCGAGTCTTGAAGTGTCGTCAATGCGCGAGTAGCTTGTTTCCGAATAGAACAGATCCTTTCCGACAAGCTGCTGCCTTGCGCTGTAATATTGCAGATTGTCACTTGCTTCCCACGGCGTGTAGCCGCACTCGCGAAGAGTGTCAGGCGGGAAGATGCCACGGCGGAGAAGTGCCGGAACCATGAAGAAATCCAATTTGAAGCCCTTTTCGCGATTGGTGATATGGGACGTCGTGAAGAGGTCGTGAGCGTATGGTCCCCAATCAGGCAATGTCAAATCGTGAATTCCAGCAAGATGTGAGTATTGATTCATGGTCGGCTTCATGAAAAAAGGTGATGCCACGTGGCGCGCAAGAAGGAATCTGGTACGCGTATATAGAATTTGGTAATTCAATATATTATAAGCAGTTTTCTATGAAAATCTCATTAGAAAACAGCATTTTTGTGTTGATATTCGGCTGAAATTCGCAACCCGTTTTGGGGACAGTGGGAATGGTGGGAATGGCCCATCACTCCCACGTGGCTCACATGGCCCATCACTCCCATGCCTTTTGCGAATACTATGTTCCCAAAGATGGTATGTTTCGGCATGACGGCGTTAAGTGAGCGGCGTGGATATGTCGTTTACTCAAATACAATTACGAGCCGTCATGCCATCTTTGGGTTTGCAGGACTATTCAAGCAGGTACTTGAATGCCTCAGGAGAGGTAGAGAAGCGGGCCTTGCCTCCGTCAATGACTTCCAGATTCGTCTTGTTCCCGAGAGGCGTGCCATCCTGCGCAAGAGGTGTCATTGCGGTTGCCGACAGTCCTGCGACTGATTCGACGGAGAGGAATGGTACGGGCGTCAATGTTCTGCCTGCGGGCGTCTTATGGAAGACGTATGCATTTGCCGCTTTGATTTCAGGAAATTCGGTGATGCTTCCGTTTCCATCGACGTATGTGTAGAGCGGTCCTTTTGAGTAATCCACATGGTGTCCGTCAATTTCTGCAGAGTATTCAAGGATTTCGCCAGGCAGGCAAGCGGCATAGCCGTATGGTGGCAGAAGCATCGTTTCGCCGTCGACATCGACTTCCCATGCGGTCTCTGGATTTCTGTTGACCCATATTTCCAGACCATTCTCGTAGCGTTCGTAGATCTTTCCTTCGTTGGCGCAATTCTGTCGTAGCATTTCGGTTGCAGTGAGCATTTCGTCGCCGCACTGATAGCAGATTGTCTCGATTGGAACGCCTGTATAGAAATCCTGAAGCTGCCGAATCATGAAGTAGCTCTTGCAGAGATTGCGGTAGGTTTCTGGCTTGTAGTCATCGCGTGGACGGCCGAGAATGGTATTTTCCGTAATGCCCCAGAGATGACCGATGTTGCCGTTGACGATTTCCGCGGAAATCATGTAGTCGATGCTTGGCGCGTTTGCGGTCAGATCGTAGCCGTTCAGATTTTCCAGAGGATTCATCTTGCGGATTTTGTAGTCTGGCATCGGCAATGCGTCTGGGGCGTTTGTCTGTGCATAGTCGGTATCCAGACAGCCCGTCCAGAAGAAGTCCGCATTGCCTTCGCTCCATATCGGGCCGTTGTAGTAGTCCTGCATTTCCAGAAGCAGTTTTCCGTAGTTGAGCAGAACGCTTCGGTAGGTCATGGCGGCAGGCGTGAAGCGGTTCGCGTCGGTAAGGCCCCATGGCGGCGTGTTGGTTGTTTCGTCAAGATAGCATCCGTTCCATTTGAATTTCTCAATGAATGCGGGTGAGTGATTGGCGAAAACAATGCGCTGCGCGATTGGATTGAGCTGATATGCGCCGTCCCATCCGCTGATGATTGTGTCGTCATACCATTGCGCAAGGTAGTCGTAGTTGAAGTATGTAGAAAGTGGATGGATGACGCGGTTGTCCTGGTATGGTCCGACTACTGGATAGATCTTACGCATCTCGTCGTAGAAAGGCATGATTACGTCATCTCCGCCACATTCTGCATTGGCACTGAGGGAGAAGGTGAAATTGTTGCTCTTAATCGGCGTGCGGAATTCGTTGTAGTGTGTGCGGTAGAAGATGTCAGTAAGACCGTAGTCGCGCAGTTTTTGCTGCATGGCGATTTCCAGAGGCGCATGCTTGGGTTCGGTCACAGGATACATTCTCGTGTGGCAGACAAGGCCTTTCATGACGTCGAAGAATTTGCTCTTCGGGTTCGGATTGTTTGGAAGAACATCTTCGAGATTAGGTGAAACCGTGAGGAAGAGCCGTTCGTGCAGGAGGTTCTTCTGTGTGCGGTTCGGCGGATTGTAGATGAGGCCGCCGAGTATGCGTGCGGAAGAATCGTCAAGGACCTTCGCGCCTGGAAGCTCGCCGTAGGCGCTGCCATCTACGACAGCGCTGGCGTTGCCGTAGTACCAGTCAGGAAAGAGGGAGACGAAGCAGTCGTCATTCACCAGCAGGCGCGGGTAGTCCCAGCGGTAGTGCAGGTAGGTCAGGTCAAAGAGACGTGGATCGCGCAGCCCATTGACGATGCCGCAGTCCAGGGAGGTCACGTCCGGAGCCTTGC
>JAKSPA010000039.1 GCA_024405235.1 Lentisphaeria bacterium | reverse complement strand
AGGAGATTGTCGAAATGGAATGGCGAAAGGCCATCGGTCGGCTCAACGGCCAGCACTTCCTTATACACTTTAGCTGGAGTGACCAAGCCTGCGAGTGCCGCCCATGCGGCAGCGGATTTTGGCAGGTCTGACAATTTGAAACGCGCCCTGACGCCCTTTTCCACGGCATCGCAGCGCGCCGAGAGCTTCTCTTCGCCAAGCAGATTGGCGATGTCACGGCATGCCTGAACCGCAGCGAGATAGAGCGGTCCATACGTATTGTTCGGCGTGCGTTCCGGATGTCCCCAATCCACGATGCTTGTGGCCATTATCGCTTCAGGATCCTTCTCGAAGCCTTTAAGGAGCGAATCGCCGAAGACTTTGATTTTTTCATGCTGTTTGCGATGATTCTTTCCGTCTGCTTATGTATGGTAATATTCGCGCTGAGCGAGGAACCAGTACGCAGTGTAGGATGGAATTCCATTGAAGAAACCGTTTTCCAGTGCCTCTTCAGCCACGAAATCCAGACTCTTCGGAATAGCGGAATGCCTTTGGAAGAGAACGCCGCAGGCGCGAATCTCGTTATAGAGATCGCCCATCCACACAAGTCGGTCGCGCTTTGTTCCATCCAGCAGCAACGGCGAGATGCACTTGTTCAATGTCGCAACGCAGGCGTGATAGATCTGGTTGAGCGTTTCGTCGCTGCACTCGAAATATCCAGTGGATTTTGCCGGATGCACCCACGCCTCCGCAGAACATTCACGGATGTTCAGGACGATTTCCGAATCAAGATTGTCCAGGCAGAGAAATCTGAATCCTGTATTTCCGATGCGACTGACCCCCATTGCAGAAAGCGAAAGCAGCTGGTCATGCATGGAATGGTCGTTGTTCGGTTCGCCTATGGCTTCTGAAACCGATTCACCAAGACGAACACGAACCTGCACCGGACGCGGGTCCGCATTGTCAAAGCCACGCGAAATCCTTATGCCCTGCAACGGCAGTTCAGTGTCGTATTCAAGCACAATGCGACCGCCAGGCGGCAGCTGCAGGCCTGGCCTGCGCCAGATTGTGGCATTCTCGCCCGCGACGTCAAAAAGCCTTGCAGCGTTCTTCACGCCCCTGCTCTGCCATGTCACAGCCGTCGGCGCCAAATAATAGACCTTGCGCTCTTCTTCGTAGAATCCAGCCATCGTTCTTCTCCTGATGATTTTTGCGTGAAAGTAATTTCATGTAATTTATCGTCTGACGATGATATTTCACACTAGAACCGGCCTTTGGCAACTTTGATGTCGATAAAAAAAATAAACCCGCGGCAACGAATTATATTATTGAATTGCCAACTTGGACGGTAGACGAAATCAAATGCGGAGGACGCACAAGGCGTGCATCCCCGAATTAAGACTGTCCATCCGGCACAAACAAGAGGAATCCAAAATGCAGGTTTACAACTTCAATGCAGGTCCCGCGGCGATGCCGCGCGAGGTCATTCTGAAGGCTCAGGCCGAATTCGCCGACTATCATGGCTGCGGCTACAGCATCATTGAGGAATCTCACCGTGCTGCACCATTCGATGAAATCATCCAGGCTGCGGAAGCTAATCTCCGCAAACTTCTTGACATTCCGGAAAACTACGATGTTCTCTTCCTCCAGGGCGGCGCTTCTCTCCAGTTCGCCATGATTCCAATGAACCTGCAGGTTCCTGGCAAGAAGATCGGCTACGCAGACACTGGCGTGTGGGCAAACAAGGCCATCAAGGAAATCGACATCCAGGGCCTTGACAAGGAAGTCGTATTCAACGGCAAAGACATCAACTATACCGAAATCCAGGGCATCAAGGATTGGAAGATCGATCAGGATCTTGCCTATTTCGGCATCTGCGTCAACAACACCATCTACGGAACCGAATATCCCGTCTTCCCTGAAACAGGCAACGTTCCGCTCGTCGCCGACATGTCTTCCGACATCCTCAGCCGCAAGTTCGACGTCAAGAAATTCGGTCTCATCTTCGCAGGTGCACAGAAGAACGTCGGTCCTGCCGGCCTGACTCTCGTCATCATCCGCAAGGATCTGGCCGAGCGCTGCCCCGCGAACGTTCCCACCATGCTGCGCTACAGCACGCACATGGAGGCAAAGAGCCTCTACAACACGCCGCCCACCTTCGCCATCTACATGCATCGTCTCATCACGGACTGGATGCTCGAAAACGGCGGACTCGATGCAATGGAGAAGCTTGATGACCTCAAAGCCAAGACCCTCTACGATTTCATCGACAATTCCGGATTCTACCGCGCCACGGCGGCACCCTCTTCCCGCAGCCGCATGAACGTCTGCTTCCGCCTGCCTACAGAGGATCAGGAGAAAGCTTTCATCGCATACGCCAAGCAGAATGGTCTCGTCGGCCTCAAGGGTCACCGCAAGGTCGGCGGCTGCCGCGCGTCCATCTACAACGCAGTCCCACTGGCTGGCGTCGAACGCCTCATCGAAGTCATGAAGGACTTCCAGAAGCAGGCATAATCACCGCTCCATAAAAAAACGCCCGATGCAGACGAAAAATGCTTCGGGCGTTTTTTATTTCAGTTGAAGGAAATATTCTTGTCATGAAATCTATTTGGAAACGAAATCTGATGATGCTTTGGTTCTCGCAGCTGCTTGTCATGGCAGGCTTCGACGCGATGAATCCCTTTGTGCCAATCGTTCTCAAGACGGGCCTCGGACTGAATGACGCCGCATCGCAGGCGTTCTTCATCTCGATGTACAATGCATGCGCATGGCTCGGATACGGCTTCTCCAACCCGCTGTGGGGCTGGCTCGGCGACCGCTACGGCATGAAGCCGATGCTCCTTCGCGGGACCTTTCTCACAGCGATCTTCTGGCCGCTCATGGCATATACGACCTCTCCGTGGCTATTCGTATTCCTACGCTTTGCAACGGCCTTTCTGGCTGGCACCACCGCCGCATCGCAGATGATGATCGCACGAACCGCCCCCATGGAACGGCAAGGCTATGCACAGGGAATCCTTTCGACAGCCATCTGGGGCGGAAGCGTCCTTGGAAACCTTCTTGGCGGAATGCTGCTGACGAACCACACATACCACATCGTATTCTGGAGCTGCGGAATAATGTATCTGATCGCAGGAATTTCCATCCTATTCACAGAAGACGCAGGAGAGAAACGCATTCCAGCACAGACGACTGCACCTTCCGCTCCACAGACGGGACGCCGTTTCGCGCCATTCAGACTCGCCGCTCCTGTATGGATCATGCTCGCGCTTTTCCTGCTCATGGGAATCATCAGACGAACGGAACTGCCATTCCTTGCTCTGCGCGTGGAAGAATTCGTGCCCGCTGGGAAATCCGCCTATTGGACAGGAATCTTCAGCGCCGTCAGCAGCATCGGCGCGATGCTCTCCGGAGTCATTCTCGGACACGCCGTGGACAAGATACACTTCAGAAAACTGCTTCCGCCTGTACTTGTGTTCACGGCGCTCTTTCTTGGCATACAAGCCAATTGCAGGAGCATTCCAATCTTCGCAGTCGCCAGAATGCTAATGTTCTTCTCGGCGGGCGCCATTCAGCCGCTGCTCCAAAAATGGCTTGCGACGGTTGCGCCACGCAATCAACGTGGAATTTCATTCGGACTTTCCACAACAGGAATGGCCATCGGCGGACTCTTCGCCTCCACCATAGGCGGACTCCTTATGCTACATTTCGAAAGCGGCGGTGTATTCTGGGGCGCGGCGGCGCTGACTCTCATCAGCGTCTTCATATACATTCCATGTCTTGTTGCCGTTGAAAGAATGCATAATGCGAAAACCGAAACCTCCTTCACGAATTGACCATTCGCCCGAACTTTACCGTCAAAAGTCTCCACTGCAATTCCGCGCAGTACGCGCACGCGGAATTATAGTATGGGAAATTCTCTTTTGTAAAAAACAATCCACTCTAACAAGCAAATGAAGACATCACTGAAATGGCTGCGCGAATACACTGAAATCTCCTGGAGCGCACAGGAACTGGCAGATCATCTGACCTCCGCTGGTCTGGAACCGGAAAGCATTGAAGAAACAGGTAGCGTTCCCGCTGGTGTTGTCGTGGCGAAAATCCTCTCGCGCGAACCGCATCCGAATTCCGACCACATGAGCGTCTGCATGGTCGACTACGGCGCAGGCGAGCCAATTCAGATTGTCTGCGGCGCTCCGAACTGCGATGCAGGAAACACCGTTCCTCTGGCAACGCTTGGCACGGATTTCGGCGGCGGCTTCGTCATCAAGAAGAGCAAGCTGCGCGGCGTCGAATCCAACGGAATGATGTGCTCCGCCAGAGAACTTGGCCTCTCCGAAGACCACAATGGCCTTCTCATTCTGCCTGAAGGCACACCGCTTGGCGCCTCCGTCAGAGATATGTTCGCTGGCGATACGGTCATTGATTGGGAAGTCACACCCAACCGCCCCGACTGGCTCTCGCACATCGGCATCGCACGCGAAATCTCCGCCTTGACAGGCAAGCCACTCAATTTCCCTAAATGCAGCGTGACAAAGAAGGATGCCCCCTGCCCTGCGTCTGTTCGCATCGACGCGCCGGAATTCTGTCCGCGCTACATCGGAAGAGTCTTCGAAAATATCAAAATCGGTCCTTCGCCAGATTGGATGAAACAGCGTCTGGAAGCAGTCGGTCTGCGTTCCATCAACAACGTCGTCGACATCACGAACTACATCATGCTTGAATATGGTCAGCCGCTCCACGCGTTCGATCTGGAGACTCTGGCAGGAAAGCAGATCATCGTGCGTCGCGCAAAGGACGGTGAAGGAATCACCACGCTGGACGGCACGAAACTGACGCTGACCAGCGAGAACCTCCTCATCGCCGATGCGGAAAAGGGCGTCGCACTGGCAGGAATCATGGGCGGCGAAAACTCGATGATCACAGACAAGACCACCACAGTCCTGCTTGAGGCAGCCGCCTTCGACCGCACGAACATCCGCCTCTCCAGCCGTGCGCTCAACAAAGCGACCGACTCCAGCTACACATACGAACGCGGTGTTGCTCCAGAGACCACGGCTCTGGCCTCCGAACGCGCTGCAAGCCTCCTCTGCGAACTGGCGGGAGCCACGCAGGTTGGCGAAACAATCGACTGCTATCCGCGTCCTTGGCAGGCGGAAGAGATCACAGCGTCCGCAAAACGCATCAACGCCCTTCTCGGCCTCAACCTCTCCGCACAGGAAATCGCAGATCTTCTCGCACGTCGCGGCATTGAAATCACGAAGGTCGACGGCGACCAGATCGATGTCAAGACGCCTTGGTGGCGCTTCGATCTCCATGCCGCAGTTGATCTCGCCGAAGAAGTCGCTCAGATGACTGGACTCGACGCAATTCCAGAAGCGACTCCTGCCGCAGCACTTGGCGGTTCCGCAAAAGACGACTGCTACATCCCGCAGGAAGAGACACGACATCTTCTCATGGCGCTCGGACTGGACGAAATCATGAACTACACGCTCTGGTCGCAGAGCCAGTGCCTCGCAGGCACAGATCTGACACCAGAACAGCTCCTGCAGGTCGGCAACCCAATCTCCATCGACACGGCGTTCCTCCGCCCGACACTGCTGCCGGGACTTCTGCAGGTCGTGGCGCACAATGTCGCACGCAATCAGCATGATCTGCAACTCTTCGAACTGGGCCGCGTCTTCCAACTCGAAAATGGCGCCCCCGTCGAAAAGCTCCAGGCAGGCATCGTCATGACTGGCAGAATGCATCCTGAGCGTTTTGGAAAGGAAAAGGCGGTCGTGGCGGATTTCTACGACATGAAGGGACTTGTCGAAGGCTATCTCGACGGCAATTCGCTTCAGGGCTTCTATCGTTGCGAAGCAGCTGAGCATCCTGCATTCCAGAAGGGCGTCTGCGCAAAATTCACCGCAAAGAACAAGAAGGTCCTGGCATACATCGGCGCAGCCGCCACTCCGCTCACGAAAGGAATGCGCATGAGAAATCCGCTCTTCATCGCACTCATCGACGTCGAAGCAGTTCGCACCGCACCGCATCCGTCCAAGAAGTACACCGAACTGGCACACTTCCCTGGCACCGAACGCGACATCTCCTTCCTGGCCCCCAACACTCTCACCAGCCAGCAGGTCATTGACGCCGTCAAATCTCTGAAGATCGACAAAGTCGTCGATGTTCAGCTCTTCGATCTCTTCGAAGACGCAAAGGTTCTTGGCGAAGGCAAGCGCTCAAGGGCCTATACGGTCACCTACCAGGCTCCAGCCAAGACACCCACCGACGACGAAGCCAAGCAGCTGGTCGGCGTCAAGGGCGGGGATTACAGCGACGTTGACCTCCGATAGCATTCAAAACGACACTCTCGCCCGCCCCCGCCCACAACGACACGCCTTGGCGGACGAGAGATACCCAACACAGAGGAATCCATGTCCAAACTGACACTGATCGCAACGCCTATTGGCAATCTGGGAGACATCTCACAGCGCGCCAAGGATACAATCTCCTCTTTGGACATACTCTGCTGCGAAGACACGCGACACACTGGCAATCTCGTCAGCCTGCTCGGAATCCAGCGCCCTGCGCTCTATGTCGCCAACCATGAGCACAACGAGCGCAACATGGCGGCGAAAATCGTTGAATGGCTGAACGAAGGCAAGAAAGTCGGACTTTGCAGCGACGCAGGCTATCCGCTGGTTTCCGATCCAGGCTATCCGGCCGCTGTCGCGGCAATTGCCGCAGGACACGAAATAGAGGTCATTCCAGGAGCCAGCGCAGTGCCTGTCGCACTACTTTCGTCTGGCCTGCCCCCCTCAAGCTATATCTTCAAAGGTTTTCCACCGCGAAAACCAGGCCACCGCCGTTCCTTCCTTGAGGAAGACGCCCAAAGCCACCACACGCTTATCTTCTACGAATCACCGTTCCGCGTGGCCAAATTCCTCTCCGAAGCACTTGAAGTGCTAGGCGACCGCAAAGCCGCCGTCTGTCTGGAACTCACAAAGCAGTTCGAGCGGACAATGCGCGGCACCCTATCGGAACTCGTCGCACAGTTCGACGCGAATCCGCCAAAAGGCGAAGCTGTCATCGTGATTGCAGGACGCGAATAATCAAACGCCATGTCAAGAATCCTTCTTATTGATGCATATTCGCAGATATATCGTCTCTTCTACGCCATCAGAATGCTGACAAGCGCAAAAGGCGAACCCGCAAACGCCCTATTCGGAATGGCGCGACTCTTCCTGCAGCTCGATGCGGAATTTCCAACCGAATTCGGCGCTCTCGTATTCGATCTCGGAAAGTGCACAAGACGATGCGGACTCCACCCGCAATACAAGGCGCAGCGACCGCCCATGCCTGCCGAACTGCGCGCGCAAATCTCTCGCATAAAGGAATTCGCGCAGGCCTTCGGATGGCCAGTTGTCCAGCGCGAAGGCTTTGAAGCCGATGACCTCCTCGCAGGAATCTCCAGCCAACGCGGAGACTCATCCGTCCTTATCCTTACAGGAGACAAGGATCTCGGACAACTTGTCGCCGACAACCAAATAAATCTGCTCAAGCCAGGCAACGCGAAAAATCCATGGGAATGCCTTGACGAAGCAGCTATTTCGGCGAAATTCGGTGTGAAGCCATCGCAGGTCTGCGATTATCTTTCGCTTCTCGGCGACACCGTCGACAACATTCCAGGCATACCAGGCCGTGGTCCCAAAACCGCCGCGCAACTGCTGAATGAATATGGTCCCATAGACAATACTCTCGCCGCAATCGACAGCACGCCCTCGGGAAAACTCAAGGACACTCTTGTGGCCGAAAAAGAGCATATACTCCTGAATCGCGAACTCGTCAGGCTCGACAACGCGCTGCCAGAGGCATGGAACGGAACCGAATCCATCAGACGCAATCGTCCTGACTGGCAGAAACTGCTGACGCTGTGCGCCGACGAAGGCTTCAATGCCATAGCCGCTGAAATCAAAAAACGCTCCGCCCCCCAACAGCAATTCTTCGATTTCTAGCAATTGCGTCATTCTACTGGACGCTCCCCATATCGAAGCAATTGTATCCCTTCCTTTTTTTACATTTGCAGATTTTCCATGATGGATTCTTTTGAAAAATCTATTGCACCTGGAATCATCGTCGGACTAGTTGGGGTAGGACAATTCGGCAATGTTCTGCGGGACGCGGCACTGAATGCAGGCTGCAAAATCCTTCTCCGCGATCCGCCACGCAGTTTCGATGAAGCAGACGAACTGAGCGAAACCTTCTTCGGTCTTTGGGGCAACGGCATGGGCGGTTGCCAGGTCACTGGAGAGAATCTTACCACTTTCGTGCCGCTTTCATCGCTTGCGTGCGCAGACGTAATCGCAATACAAGTTCCGCTCACCGACAAGATGCCATGGCCGACACGCTCCATGATTTCAAAAAATTTCCTTGATTCCTGCAAGAAAAACGCAAAGATATTCTGCTTTTCGGAAAGTACGGTCATTGCCGCAGACGTCCGAAACGCTTCACGAATAATACTGCATCCATAAATCCATCTCTACAAGTTCTCCAATCAATAAAATCATGCTCTACGCCCTTGGTTCAGTTGTTGCCGTCGAGACAATTGTTCTCATCATTCTATTGCTGAAATATGCCGCCGCGCAAGCGACAGCAAAGAATCATTCCGTGCAGATTCAGCAACTGACGGAAAACCACGCCAGAGAAATGGAGGCGAAAATCGCGGCTGACAATATGCTGATGCAGCAGCAAAAAGACAATGCCGCGGCAATTGCCCTCCATCAGAGAGAAGAAGCCTCGAATGCCTTGATCGCACAAAGAGACTCATACGAACGCGCGCTGAAGGAGCGCGATGAAGCGTGCGAAAAACGCCTTGTCCAACAGCGGCAGGACTTTGAAAAGACGCACGCCGCTCTGGAGGAGCGCTGGAAGAAAGAACTCACGACTCTGCGCGAAGAATTCCAAAACAGCGCAGGAAGGATGCTAGAGGAGCGCACGGAAAAACTTGACGCGAGCAACCAAAAGCAAATGAAAGACCTCTTCGACCCCTTCAAGGAAAAGCTGAAGGAATTGCAGGGGCAGTTGGAGACGTCGCAAAAGGAACGCGCCTCTCTTGGCAGCGCGATGAAATTGCAATTGGAAGATGTCCAAAAGCATGCGGAAAGGATGGTTTTGGAAACCGACAAGCTCACGAATGCTCTCCGAAGCACGAACAAGATGCAGGGCAATTGGGGCGAACTGCAGTTGGAAAAGGCGCTGGAAGATTGCGGTCTTGAGAAAGGAGTCCATTTCCTACTGCAATGCTCAATTACGGATAATACGGGAAAGACTTTCGTCGGGCCTCAGAAAGAAACATACATTCCCGACGCCACAGTCTGCTTCCCCAACGGCCGCAGAATTTTCATTGACAGCAAAATGAGCATGACCGCCTACATGGCCTATCTTGACGCAACGGACGATGCTTCGAGAAAAGCAGCTCTGGATGCCCACATGACAAGCGTCAAAAATCATATAAAAACGCTGTCGACAAAGAGCTATCCAAACGCTGGAAACACGGCGATACCGAACTCCAGTTTCGAGAATACCATCATGTTCATGGGCAACGAAGGCGCTCTGACGCTCGCACTCAGCACTGATCCTAATCTGTGGGAAGACGCCTTCCGCAGACACAAGGTGATTCTTGTTTCCAGAATGTCGCTCTATCCGTTGCTTTGGCTCATCAACCGAAGCTGGCAGATCGAACGGCAATCACAGAATCAGGCCAAAATACTCGAAAACACTCATCAGCTAATCGAACGGCTGGAATCGTATGCAAAAGACTACGCTGCAATAGGAACCAAAATAACTGCCTTGAAGGATGCTTATGATAAGAATCTACGTTTCCTGCGCGATAGCAACAAAGGCGTTCTGAAGACAGGAAATCGTCTCGCCGCATTGATGGGCAAAGAAACCAAGAACATAAATTCGCTTCTTGACGACGATTCCGATGAAATGCACAACGCAACGCAGCAGGAAACTATTGGCCTCCCTCCTGCAGAATGCACCACTTGACTTCCTCCAGAATGCGCCTCGCCTCCGACACAGAACAAGCGCCGCGCCGCAGGCGGTTCGCCGCGTCAGCGGCAGTACGGGCGTTCACGCCGCCCAATTAGCGCCGACAGGCGCAGTACGCGCCGCAGGCTGTACGCGCCGCAGGCAGTACGCCGCGTCAGCGGCGAAGGCCATAGAGGGGCCATAACAATTCAGATAAACGGCATTTACTCGTTGTTATTCCTCCAAGCACCAATATAGGCATCGGTATTTGCCATTGGACATTGCCTTCTCTCATCCCAATCTGTTGGAACAGTCCTATCCACATGTCGCGTCTGCGTTGTACAACCTTTACAGCCGTTCTCCTTTCCCGTCTGGAGACGGCAATAGGCTTTGCGGTACCTCTGCCGTAGTTAAAGGCGACAGCTACACCATAGCCGCCTATTATAACGGCATCGTTAAGACCTGCACCGTAATGCCCGAGGAAACCGGCAGCATTGACTGGTGCA
>JAKSPA010000038.1 GCA_024405235.1 Lentisphaeria bacterium | reverse complement strand
GAAAGTCGCTTAATATAATGCCTCTTCCGAATTCTTCAACTCATAAAAGCCCTGCAGTGTTGACTCTTTGGGGAAATTGTCAAAAGCGGAAATGACCGCCGAAAGAGTATTTGACAATTTCCCGCCGATTCGTCTTACCGCATGACTCTTCCAGAGGCGGAACCATTCATAAGGTTCAGCACTTCCGCACGACTGACGTAGTTCATGTCGCCTGGAATCGTATGTTTCAGGCAACTGGCCGCCACGGCAAAGCGGATGGCGTCTGCAGGCGAAGCAAGTTCAGGAATATTCAGCGCACTAATGAGACCGCCGACGAACGAGTCGCCGCCGCCAAAGCGGTCGACGATGTCGCGAATCTGATATGGAGCGTAGTTGCCGTCTGCGTCAAGCGGTGCGAAGAACGCCTTCTTTGTCTTGACATCATACAGCATGCCGCCCCAGTTGTTGTGGTCGGCGGAGATGCTCTCGCGCAACGTAATCGCAACGAATTTCGCTTTCGGGAAGCGCTCCGCGAGTTTTCCCGCGACCTCTTCGTATCCCGCGATGTTCAACTTGCCCGTCTGGACGGATGTGTTGGAAGCGCTGATGCCGAAAACATCCTGTGCGTCCTCTTCGTTGCCGATGACTATGTCGGCGAACTTGACGATCTCCTGCATGCAGCGGCCTGCAAGATCGCGTTTGGCAGTCCCCTCTTCCCAATTCCAGAGCTTTTTGCGGTAATTCAAATCCACCGACACCGTGATTCCGCTTTCCGATGCGGCTTTTGCCAACGCAAGGGTGACTTCGTAGGCATTCTTGGTCAGCGCTGGAGTGATTCCTGTAAGATGGAGGTGCTTGACATCCGCAAGCATCGCCTGAAAATCATAGTCAGCGACAGTCAGCATGGATACAGTCGAGCCCTCGCGATCGTAGATGACATTGGATCCGCGCGCGTTCGAACCCATCTCCGCATAGTATATGCCCATGCGACCAGCCTTGCTGAAGACGATCTGTTCCACGTCGATGCCGATGCCGCGCAAATTCGCGGCGCATGCCTTCGCAATTGCGTTGTCAGGAAGCGCCGTGAGATATCGACTCTTCAGACCGAACATCGCCACAGACGCGCAGACATTCGCCTCGCCGCCGCCGAATACCGCCTCCAGTTCTCCAGGCAGCACCTGTCCAAAACGATGCTTGCCCGAAGGTCCCAGACGCAACATTATTTCGCCAAAACCTGCAATGTACTTTCCCATTTGTTTCCTTTGTCGAATCAGCCGAATTCATTCCACGGGATGCGCACTTCGGCACCTTGATTGATGATTTCATCAAGATGTCTCAGCAACGGGAATTTGTTGAAATTCGCCGTGCCAAGTTCGTGACGCTTCCGCAAAGCACGCGCCGCCTTCGTGATTATCGGTATTGATTCCAACGTCATGCCAGGATATTTGTCCAGAACCTGCTGAAGCGTCATGCCCTGGCCAAGAGCTTCGCCGAGTTTTCTGTTGCGGCCTGAATTGATGGTGACGTACAAGTCGCTCGTCGCGTAGATGACGCTCTCTGTCTGCCCGCCGAAGAGATGCACAAGGCGGAGCATCTCCCGAACCGACTGCCCGAAGAGCGCGGCCTGCGGATTGCTCAACTCTTCGCCGTTCCTCTGCGCCAGACCGATTGCCAAAGACACTCCAACCGCGTAGGCGTTCTTCATGGCGACCGCGCATTCGATTCCAACCACGTCACGCGTCGGCTGGATGTGGTAGTATGTGGTTATCAGCTGCGACTTTATCCAATGGAGGACATCCGAATCGTCACCGCAAAGCGCAACGGACGTATGCAGGCGTTTGCAGAGTTCCATGCTGATGCAGGGGCCGCCGATCGAACAGATGGACAACTTGCGGCCTGGAGCCAACTTATAGCGGTTGTACGCAACGGAGATAGGCACAAGCGAACCATCTGGCTCGTCTTCCAGTCCCTTTGTGATTGAAAGCACCTTCAAGTCATCAGGAATGCGTGACAGGACATTTTCGGCAAACCAATCGACTCCGAATGAAGCCACGCCCGCAATCAGCAGGTTGCAATCCTTCAACGCTTCGTCCATATCTTCATACTGCCATGCGGTGACATTCGGCGGAAGCGGCATTCCAAGACGCGGATGGAAATTATCCTGCTGAATCCGCTGAATCACCTCTCGATCGTATGGAGTGCCGACCAACCGTATCTGATGACCATTGTCGGACGCAGGAAAACACATTGCGGAACCCATCATGCCCGCGCCAACTATAGTTATTATGCTCATTATTTCTCCTGATTTATTGCGGAATTTTTACTTAAAATAATACATGCAGCGGAAAATCGGCTATATTCCAACGATTTTTACAAAAAAAACACCTTTTTTAACTCTTCGTCCTATTATTTCCAGACAATGGATCTGCCTTTCGAGCCATTAGAGCGCGTTGTTCAAGTGCAGGTGCCGCAAGATGCCGCGGGCGCCGCACTCATTGATTATCTTAGCGAACGGTACAACTATCTTGACCGTGAACAATGGCAACATGAAATCTCCAAGGGGAATCTTGAAGTCAACGGAATCGTCGCTTCGGAATCAACGCCACTCGCCGCAAACGACTCGCTTTTCTTTCAGGCAAAGGACCTCTTCGAACAGGATGTGTCATTCGATATTTCAATTCTTGACGAAACAGACGACTACATCATCATCAACAAACCAGGCAATCTGCCATGCCATCCTGCAGGAAGATTCTTCAACCACACCCTCTGGGCATGGCTGAAACAGGCACGCCACATTGATAGCATCCATTTCGTCAGCAGACTGGACAGAGAGACTTCGGGAATCGTCTTCGTCGCAAAAAATCCGCGATTCGCCGCAAACGCAGCCAAGATGCTTCATTCGCTAGGGATTGAGACACACAAGCAGTATCTTGTTCTAGTGCATGGACATGCACCAAAACTGCCATTCACTGCAAACGGATGGCTGATGAAGGACGAAAACTCTCCCGTCGAAAAGAAAAAGCACTTCTCGCCTATCGCAAATGACGGCGACTCCGATGTCATCGAAATTCCAGAAGACGACGAAGCGGTCACAGCACAAACCGATTTCCGATTCATTGGCACATACCGACCGCCGATGCCAGGCGAATGCCAGACGAAATTCATTCCTGACGAAAACGGCGAATTCTCTCTATTGGAGGCAACGCTCCATACAGGCAGAACGCATCAGATACGCGCAACGCTATGTTCTCTTGGCTACCCGATCGTAGGCGACAAGCTCTATGGCGTGGACGATACAATCTTCTTGAAATTCGCAAAAAGCACTCTTGAACGCGACGACTGGAAGAGACTCATTCTGCCGACACAGGCCCTTCATGCATGGCGGCTGCAGATACCACGCCTCCACATCAATGTCGAAGCACCGCCGTCTTTTATTTAAATCGTCCTGCCCAAAGCATTTACAACAATGCTCACGTTTCTTCATCCTGCATTTCTATGGTTCGCGCCGCTCGCGCTCGTGCCAGTGATTCTGCATCTTCTTAGCAGAATCGCGCCATTGAGCCTACGCTTTCCCACGACTAGATTCCTGCATAATTCTCCCATGCCACTGCAGGGACGCCGTCGCTGGCAGGATATTCTGCTCATGCTTGTGCGAACCGCTCTGATAGCCGTCATCGTCCTCCTAATTGCACAGCCCTGCTGGAAGAATCCGCCGACATCGCTCATGCCTGAAAAAGAAGGATGCATAGCCATTCTGGACGTCTCACCATCCATGTACGCATGCGTCGACGAACTAAGAGACGAAACGACCAAACTGCCAGCGGACACAACATTCATCACCACTGAAAATCAGCCGACCTCTCCAAACGATTGGATTATCGGATTCACAGCGCCTGCACCGTCAAAAGCCCTTGAGAATGCCGCAAAATATCTGGAAGCATTCCCGCGATCTGCCAGAACTCTGCATATTTTCTCCGATCTTCAGAGTTCCAATTGGTCGGAAGAGATGCCGAACATGCCTGAAGGCACGAACATAATCGTGCATACAAATGCGGATAAAGTCATGACAAACTGGTCGGTAGTTTCCACAAGATGCGAATACATCGGCGACAATAAACTCAGAATTCTGGCGACATGCCGCAATTGGAGCGAAATCGCAGAAACACGCACTGTTGAACTTAGCCTCGATGGAAAGGCCTATCGACGGGAATTGTCTCTTGCGCCAAACTCATCCGCGCCTGCGCTGTTCATAGTCCCTATCCCCTCCGACTCGCATGCTGAAATCTCCATCCTTCCGGAAGATAAATTCCCATTTGACGACACGAAAGCCTTCTGGGCATCTCCTCCCCCCCCGCATCCTGTGCTGGCCGTCTTTTCAAGCGAAGCTGAGAAAATAACGGAAGAGCTAGAATTCTTCACAATTCCCGCCCTGCTCTCCGAACCAGACGACACACCGCAACGATACACCGCAAACACTCTGGATATCTCAGGCCTGCCATACGCCGAATTGTCTTCGCAGTCTGTCGTTTTCCTGCTTGGAGCCGCCGATAGACTCGGCGACGATGCGGCTGAAATCCTCCACGAATATGTCGCCGAAGGCGGCGTGTTGATTTCCGTTCCAGGCGCTTCGCCACTTGCAGGATGGAGATTCCTCCAGAAAACGGGACTCGCCCCGCGCGGAACCGCCACTCTGGAAAAACATCCGACTGGAATCGGAGCATTGAAGCCTTCCGATGAACTTCACACGCTCTTTCCAGAAAAGAATCCCTCAGATCTGCATCTCTTCAATATCAAAAAACATATAAGAATTTCAGCAATCGACGACTCCGACAATGTCCTGCTAAAAACAATCGAAGGAGATCCTGCATTGATACGCAGATATGTGGGAAAAGGACAAATTCTGCTTTTCACATTCGGGCTGGATACGCTTTCGTCCGATTTCCCGCTGACAAAATCCTTTCTGCCGCTTTTGCGCGAACTGCTTTCGCAAGCTCTGGATTCTCGCACGGAAATCATTTCCATAGTTTGCGGAGACAGCATTCCGGAGCTAAAAACGCTTGATGGAACGGCGGAACAATTTCCTTTGGATACATCAGAACCAGGACTTGACAAATGGGCAAACCGACTTGTTGAAATCAACGTTCCGCTGCAGGAATCAACTATTCGCTATCGCCAACCAGACGAAATCACCAGAGCATTGTCTGAAAACTCAACAACGCAATTCGCGAAAGCAGACGACAATATCCGCCCATTGAGCGCGTTCTGCGCCGCCGCGCTTGTCGTTCTATTGCTTTTGGAATCTCTTATGTCCTTTGGGGGACGCAAGATCCAAAAGCAACAGGCGAATTGACTGAACCATTGCGCGCTCCAAGCACCTACCGCTTCTTCGACATATCGCGTATAGCAAGATTGGCCGTGGCGAACGCCGCCTCGAGATTATAGCCGCCTGTCGGGCCGTCGATGTCCAGGCATTCTCCAGCGGCATATAGCCCTGGTATCGTTCTGCACTCCATGCTGTCAGGCGAAAATTCCTTCAGCGCAATGCCGCCTATTGTAACTATTGCCTCGCGCAATGGACGCATCCCGCATCCTTGAACAGGATAGGATTTTATCGCATCAAGCGGAAAATCGCGATATCGCGCAAAGGAACGCGCAAGACGCTGCGGCAATCCCAACCCATTAAGTTTCAACACGTCGTCATTGCCATGTCTTTCGCATAGCATTTCCCAGCGTTTCTTCAACGACTCCAGCGAACGTTCCGGCAGAAGATCGATTTGCAGATTGGCCAACGGAAGCCTTTGTCTGGATAGCCATCTCGTCAAGTCATATACGGCACTGCCACGCAAGATTCCGTCTTCTATTATCAAATTGCCTTCGAAAACCGGAGTGCCATCTGCACAGGCGGTGATTGTCTCCAATTCCAAAGGCTCGCGTCCAAGATTCAACGGATCGCCCTCTTCGCACTGAATTCCGACCAGACCCGCACGGGGTGCCTCAGTCTCCAGGCCAAGCGACTGCGCAAACAGCATTCCGTCGCCCGTAGAACCAGTGCGCGGATACGAACACCCGCCTACGGCCAAAAGTAGTCTCCGACATTCAAGCGAAAGATTCGACGTCAAGACACGGAACCCGCCAGTCTTGACCGTCTCGATCTTCTCGGCTGAACAGTTGTATATAATAGGAATCTGCGCTTCTCTCAGATAATCCGTCATCGCATGCAATACGTCATCGCCCTTTTCGCTCGCTGGATAGAAACGCTGACCTGACCGCTTGACAGGAACGCCAAGAGATTCCAGCCAACGCGCCATCGCTGTCGATGGAAATGCACGAACGGCTGGCGCAAGAAAAGACGACACTGGTTCGCCATAAGCCTTAAGCAATTCTTCCGCTGTGCCGACATGCCCGAAATTGCAACGATTGTTCGCGCACATAAGCAACTTCAGGCCAGGACGATGTCTTCGTTCCATCACAACGGCTCTGAGTCCCGCTTCGGCTGCTCTGCAGGCTGCAAATAATCCCGCCGCTCCAGCACCGATAATAAGCAAATCACAATTCATTTCCGTAAAATAAAACTCCTTTTTTATCTTTCTTCTCTAAACGGAGATGGCATGTCTCAAGCTTCAGCCATCTGTAGCAATCGGTTCATTCGAAAACAGTAAAAAGTCACAAGTAACCATATCACTTGCTAATTGCGGGGTGTCAATTAACAAAAAAGCGGGCTGAGTCTTCAAAAAGCCCCAGCCCGCTTCTGCGTCAGTCCGTTAAGGTTTACTCAACGGTGATGGCCTCTGCAGGGCAGTCACCAGCGCATGCGCCGCAGGAGACGCAAGTCGCTTCGTCAACAACAGCCTTGTCACCATCCAATTTGATTGCGCCAACGGGGCAGGTGCCTTCGCATGCACCGCAACCAAGGCACTTCGCAGCATCAACTTTTGCAGCCATTTTTCTATTCCTCCAAATGATTTGGGTTTTGTTGGAAACCAGTGCCATATTGCAGACACAAGGTATTCGCTAGTAAGATAAGCCCTTTTCGCTATTTTGCAAGGTCTTTGCAGGCCTGAGCTATGATTTCAAAGACAGGTTCCACTTGGTCTTCGTTCAGACTGGAGAACGCCACGCGCAGATTCTCCTTGCCAAGAGCAATGCATCCTGTGCCGTATTTCTCAAGAAGATGCTTGCGGACGGTATTCGCCTCAAGCGCATGGAAGTGAATGCACATGAAATATCCGCTGTTGAACGGATACGCTTCAAAGTATTCACTGTATTCCGGATGCTTCTTGAACGCCTCGACAACTCGCTCGTAACGTTTGCGCATGATGTCGGCGCAACCCTGCCTCTGTGCATAGAAGTCTGGATTCGTAAGAGCTGTGGTGACGAGTTTCTGAGACAGCGCGGAGCAGTTGCTGACAAGCGCTCTGACAAGACCAGCCGCCTTGGCTTCCATTGCAGCGAAGAACGGACTGTCCGGAGTGTCCGCTCCGCCGATGGCAAATGACAGGAATCCTACGCGCAGCCCCCAGACATAGCACTCCTTGGTGGCTGCATCCGCCTTGATGGCCATAAGGTTGCGGGATTTTCCTGCAATCTTGCAGAAAAGCGACTCCTTCATCGCGTCCTCTGCATAGAAAAGACCAAAGTACGCGTCATCTAACAAAGCGATTACTTTTGCTCCACGCTCAGCGGCAGCAATCAATGCCGATGCAAGTTCGTTGCCCTCTTTTTCGCTTGGAGTATAGCCGGTCGGATTGTTCGGGAAATTCAAGATAACAAGAATCTTCTCGCCTGCAGCAACCTTAGCCATACGCTCGGCAAAACCACGCGTGTTCATGTGGTCGCCTTCAAAGAAGGTGAAGAATTCTAGATTCGCTCCTAGACGATCCTCAAAATTCAGAAGGTAGTTGTCCCAATTGAGATTGGGCATGAGAACCGTATCGCCTGCGTTGACGAACAGGTCGCCAACCAAGGAAAGCGCGTGAGTCAGACCATTTGCAACAACCGGCAGAGAGAAATTAACGCCCTTCAGCGACGGATTGTCATGCAGAAGCTTCGCCTTCCATGCTTCACGCAACGGCTTCTGACCATACGATGGAGCATACAGCAAAGCATCGTTTGGAGAAATGCCAGGAAGCGAATCCATCAGGCAAGGCAGATTCATCGCGGTCTTGCCATTGAGTGCGGTTCCGATGGTTGCATTATATTTGTCAGCAAGCTTCTTTGCTTCCCCTGACTGGCTCAAAATGCCTTTGCTGGGGAAATAAATACGCTTCCCAAGATCGGAAAGCATATCGAATGCGACAGGATTCACTGAGCAGATCTGCTCGTTCAAAAGAGACGCTAGTTCGTTCATTGGTTTACTCCTATAGAACATGGTCACAACGGAAACCCGCCTAATTTAATGCAAAAAAAACTTTCTGATAGCAATTCATCAAGAAATACAACAATCAAAAAACAAATTATTGAATTCAGTTGTCTTACGTGACGGAAAACATCCGCCGGACGCCGTCAACGCTCCCATCTTGTCCCTATTGAAACTTCACTTTAATAACAATAAGAAATTTCAGACAATCGCGTTTATATTTATAAACGGTATTCCTTTTAGGCAGAAACCTTAAGCCTATCATTCCAACTTCTTTTGTATTCCTATTTTCAAAATAGTGCAATGAGAAAATTCTTCCAAAAATTCTTCTTCCTTGACGATGTGGCAGGCGGCGCATTCCTAGCACTGACCATCTGGCTGCTGATTCCATGGCTTACAGCGAACCTGCTGACCACATCCTCTTTCATGCATTGGCTTCTTTCTATTCCTGCAAAATCTGTCATCGCCCCAATCTGGTTGCTGTTGCTGTCGTTCTTCGCTTTGCTTGTCGTCTATCCCATGATCCTTTTCCTGCGCGGAATCGCCTGTCATCTATCGGAAATCTGGAAACCGCGTCCGTTGGGAGCATTTGCCAGCGGTGTTGCCATGATTGCAATAGCCGTCATCTGCTTCCTGGAAGGATTCAAGCGAACCTGCATCAAATACAATTTGTATTTTTCCTCGTCAATAATGGAAAAAGCCACATCCATGACTCCCGATTCCCATCTGGATTGGAGCTTTCAGAATCTTGACTGGCTGTATGCGATTCTCTCGCTGCTCCTGCTTGTCGGCGGCTATCTCGTGATTGGCAAGTCCTTCGCGATCATGGCCCAAACGGATTTCCGAAAGCTATTCGGGAAATGCGTCTGCGGACTGTGGTGCATCGTACTCCTTGTCTATGCGGGGACCGGCATTGCGGCGCTTTGCAGCATCGGCCGCTATCATCGCACCTTGGAAAAAGCCAGTGCGTTCTTTGGACGGGAAATGACCGTAGAAGCCCTAGGAGAACTATATGCCAACGGAGGCACTCCAGACGGCGAGTTCTGGAAGGCGATGGAGGCAGAAAGAGCGAAATACGCTCTGCCGCCTCTGATGGAAGGCGACCCGCTCCTTGACGCTTTCGCATTGGTCCAAGAGCTGCCCCAGGCGGAATACGAGGCCTGGAAAGCGAAAGTCCTTGCGCCAGAAGCCTGCGACTGGCTTGAAAGACGCTTTGCCAACCCGCTGCCTCCCATACCAAGGGATTTCTCCGATTCCGCCAACCTTGCAGCCATGGTATTTCCTGATCTGTCGCCTCTGCGCTCTTTGGCGCGCAGAGAAGCCTGGATGACGCGCTTCGCCCTGGAAGACCATGACTCCGCCGCCCTTCTCGCCTCATTGAGACGTTCGGAAAATGCAGTCAACTATCTGGTGGACAGGCCATATGTCCTGTCATGCTTTTGTGCTGTCGCCTGCGACACGTTGCGCTCCGTTTCCCTTGCCGAAGCCATTCCCACGGACCTAGTGGACGAAGCATGGCTAGAGAAGCTAATCCTTGAAATGGAAGAACATGAAACGCGATTTGATGAAGCGCAGATCAATTTCATCTTCGGAGAATTGATAACCATCAAGAATTGTGTGGAGCATTGTTTCTTCCTGCATTCCGACACTTCCCCGGAAGATGCCGCCATCCGTCCAGCCGCCTACTCCTGGATTCTGCCCAAACTCAGCGATTTCGTCTTTTCCAATCTCAACGAATATGTCCGTTTTATGACAGTGCGGAATTTCGATGCGCACAAAGACAGCTCGGATTCGTTCAGGACAAAGTACATGCTCCCTAAACGGTTCATTCCGGCATTGGGCAGTTTTGCGAATAAAATCCACGAACACCAAGGAGTCTGCCGGGAAATCGCCATGCTGGCCAGGGCCGAATTGATCAAGCGACGCACGGGAAGCTATCCGAAGGAATTGCCTGACGTCCCCCGAGATCCCTTCAACAAAGAGATTCCCATGCAATACCTCTATGGCGACTTTGAAACGGAAGTCTCCGTATGGAGTCCGGAAGAGAAGAGCATCGTTAAAAAGATACGGAAAATCCACGGCATTAAAGTCTGTTTTACCTTGCCGACCGAGAAATACAATCGTGACCTTTTCATTTCCGTGCCATAATTTTGAGATGGAGCTATACCAACATCAATTGTTTTCGCCAATATTTCTTTCTTAGCGTTGTCAGGCACCATATGCGTCACAGCACCTGCCCTCTTGAGGAACATAGCATTTTGTAAACGCTATGTTCCTCAAGAGGGTAGGAATTAAGCCGCATTGGGCGCAGCACAATGCGGAAGTACGGGCG
>JAKSPA010000037.1 GCA_024405235.1 Lentisphaeria bacterium | reverse complement strand
AAGCGTAATGCCGGAAGAGTAGATGTTTAGAGCTGCGCCTTTATTGACGGTAGTGCTATCCGCAACTGTGCCGGAATGGACAGTGGTTGTATCAGCATTACCCAACGTGAGGTTGGAGAAGGTGTTGGCTGCAAAAATCGCATCTGGAGCATTGTCCACGATGACATTTCCGCCGTTTTCCACGATCTGCTCGGCAGTGGCGCCATTGTATACACGAATGAAGGTGCCTTGTTCAACTGTCATGTCTGTTGCTGTTCCGCCGGCTACGATGACCAACGAACCTGAATCTACGCTGGTCGATGTTGCCAAACCGCCTGCGCTGACTCGCACCTGACCGCCGGGAATAGTGGTTTCCTTGACAGTTCCGAGAACGTGCAAGGTATCATTAGCATTGACAGTCAAGCCAGTAGAGGTTACACCAGCTCCAATCGTACTTTCGCTCATTTTGTTGATTCTCCCAATGTTTAGGAATTTTGTGTTAGTAAAAAAAATGGTTTAGTGCGCCGTCAGCGTTTGCTGTCGTCGGCGGGTTTGAAAGTCGGAATCTTCTTGATGGTCGCGATGACCTGCTCTGCGGAGATGAGGCGCGTGCATTCGAACTGTCTGTCGTCGCCCTTGTGCCTCGGGCACCATAGGATGTCGTTCCAGCAGGAATGGCACGTGTGGTAGTTGATGATGCGGTATGGCGTGTGGAACTCGTTGGTGGGATGTGTGAATCCGCTGATCATGACCAGCGGGACCTTGCAGCACCACGCGATCCAGCTCAGTCCGCTGGAGAGTCCGATGAAGAAGTCGGCGTCCTTTATGAGATCGACGCGCTCCTGCAGCGGTCGGTCGCCTGTGAAGTCTTCCGCTCCGTAGGGGATGTAGTTCCAGTGGAGGCCCATGCCGTGGACCTTCTCCTTGTCGATGCAGAGCACACGGTAGCCGTTGTCCTTCAGAAACTTGACGACGGTCATCCATCCGAAGGGGTTGTTCCAGTACTTTGCCTGGCTGGAGGACTGCGCCGCGATGCAGACGTACTTCTCCTTGATCTTCCGCGGGGCGGAGAGGTCGAAGCGCGGCGGAAGGTCGTCCAGATCCGTTCCGTCGAGTCCGAGGATGTATCCCGCCGTGCGGTGCAGGCCGATGTAGCGGAAGTCGATTGGCTGGTTGTCCACGTCGCCCTTGAAGAAGAGTCCCATGTAGTAGGACGCGTACGGGCGGTACTTGACGGTCTCTTCGGGGGCGATGAAGGTGATGTTCGGATACTGCTTCTTTACAAGCGAAGCGATCCAGGGCGTCATCACGCAGATCAGATTGCACCTGTGCTTCTGCTGGAAGCGCTCCACGTAGCTGAACCAGCCGATGGAGTCGCCGATGGTGCCGACGGGAAGCTGTACCATGACCTCCTTGTCCGTCAGGTCCATGTCGTGCTCGAAAACTGGCTTGTCGTTGCCTTTCTCGTTGATGATGAGCCTGAAGCGGATGTAGAACTTCTTGACGGAGGTGATGAAGGCGCCTGGCACCGTGTCGTTGCTGTAGAGGACCACGCCCGTGTCGATGTCCAGGAAGGTCACGTGGTAGATCTTCTTGTTTTCAGGCGGGAAGAGGATTCTTATGCCGTGGTTGAAGTCGAACTTTATGCCGTCCACCGCGTCCAGAACGGGAATCTGCGGAATCTCGCCGTAGATGGACTTCTGAGCGCCCTCGGGACGCTTCTGTCCAGGCGCAAGGTCCGGATCGCCTGTTGCATTCTGAACGGATGCGGAGGGTTCAGACGGCGCCGATGCGTTGACGCAGAAGTCTTGGGCGGAGAGGCCACTGATGGAATTGATTGAGAAATCCGCCATGGTAGGACGATTTTCGTATGGGCGCTAAATCAGCGCGGTTTGGTGTTTTAGTTGATTATGCTTTTCAACAAAAACATTACATCAGAGTTTTTTTGAAAAAATTTTACAATATAATATATGAATATGTAATTTGCGGGAAAATAATATATATTTTTTTGCTTTTTTTTGACATTTTTGCTTTTTTATTGAAAGAAAGACAAAAAGGACCTACAAGGCTAACAAAGGCCACAATGATGCCCCAAATGACTTTTCGTCGACAATGTGTCAAAAACGCGTCTGCGGACGACCAAAAATGCATGTCGAAAAAGCTAAAAAGGCCAAAATGGCCATTTTAAGCCACGCCACGCGCTTTGAAGGCCATTTGCGTATATATATGCCTTTTTGACAAAGAGGCTCGAAATAGGCCGTTTTTTGAGGCCTTTTTCGAGAAAGGCCTCATGCGCCACTGAAATCGGCAGCATTTGCAAAAGTCATAATCGTCTATAACTTTTGTTCATTATTGATGTATTTCATGCGTGACGAAAAATTTGCCTGTACTGTACATAATTATATGCTATATGCTATGTCAGTTTTTTAATTGATCATTTCCTTCAACTCATCCCGAAAAAAGAACCATGTTCAAGAAGAAACATTTCCTTCTGTTGGTTGTTTGCCTGACGTTCACGCTTGCTGCAGAATTTGCAACGCCGTCGAAGATTACCGCAACTGGTCTTCCGTCAATGTTTCCGGACAAACAAAGTCGTCGTCCTGTCACATATCGTTTGACAAACGGCGTGACAAGAACCGAATGGCTGACGAATGCTGAAGAGAATCAGTTGCGGAAGGACATTCAGCGGCATGAACAAGACAAGGCGAAGGCAGAGGAAGAAGAGGAAAAGCGGCGCGAACGTCAAAAGGAGAAGAATTTGGAGAAAAAGGTCCGCCGCCTGAATCGTCAAGAGAGACAAAAGATAAAGATAGGTGGAAAGCGGATTCGATATACAAAGGAGATGCTTCGCAAAAAAGAATGAACTTGTGCGAAAATTAACTTTCCCTTCCCTTGGAGCTGAACCCGTGAAGTGGTCGTTGGGCGAAAACTTCATGGGTTCAGGTTGAAATTCGCCCTTAAGGAATCATATTATGCACAATTACAATTGAAAAGGGAGAGATGGCTGAGTGGTCTATGGCAACGGTCTTGAAAACCGTCGAAGGGCAACCTTCCGTGGGTTTGAATCCCACTCTTTCCGCCATGATATTGATGTTTTTTTGGGAAGGGATTGATGTTATTTGTTGGAAAGGCCCAAAAGGACTGATGATGGTTTGGTGGATTTGAAATTGCTTTCAAGAGGTCATTTCTGCTGATTTGACACCGTGAAATCGATCCATTTCCCTTCGAACTCGAACCAGAGCCGTTTGCCGGGTTCTGCATCGTCAGGAATCGTCACCGTGTATTTCTCCGTCCCTTTGATTACAATGGTCTCGCCTGGCGTCACGATGTCGCGTTCGCAGGACAACTCTTGTGCAGCGGCTGTTGCGTCACCGACTTCCAGAAGATAGCTGAAGGCGTGTTCCACTGGAACGACATAGCAGAGTCCGCGTGAGTGGCGGACTTCCGTTTTGCCAAGTTCGTTCATCTTTTCGTCCAGCGCCACGGCGTTCACGACAGGAAGGTTCCAACCGATGTCGTCTGTGTCGCATGGGATGAACTCCCAATGCGTGTCATCCACCTTGCGGCAGACGCCGCAGCCGCGTCCGCCTGCCATGGGGAATCGCTGGAAGGAGTGTTTTCGTCCATCGATGAAAAGATACTCCGGCGTAACGGCGTAGTCGCATCGTGTGCCGTTCTTTAGAGCGGAGACTACGAAAATCTCTCCGTCTTCTGTCCATCCTGTGTATCCATTAGGCGGCAAGTCGATTTCGTGTCCATGGAAGACGCATTTCATCGGTTCGGTGAGGCTTCCGTTTGCAGCGACGCAAGTTCCGTTCTTGTATCGGACGACCACCTGCGAGCGTCGGAATACATCCGTTGCGATCGCCTCGCTGGTGTCGAGTATTTTGCCATTAGCGTCCACATATCCGATGGAATCCGCTTCGGCCTGCGTATAGCGGCTGTGAAGCTGCTGAAGCATGAAATATCCTCGTAATGTGTCATGAACACGCTTTCTCTCAAAAAGGTGTCCTGGATGTCCGAAAGCGACAGTCGCGGCCAGGAAGCGGTCCACGGCACTTACCATGCCTATTTCCTTCACGAAATCCATTTTTGCTTGATAGAAGTGTTCGAATGCTCCCATTCCGACATTGCACTCCAGCGGATGGATTTTCCGCAGATCGAAATCCACCAGCCAGGGATCCACTGGCAGGTTGTAGTTTGGGGAGTCCTGTGCGTAATTGCCGTCGGTAAGTCCGCTGTAGAAGCAGAAATGCGGTCCTTCCGAATAGACGGGACCATTCCATGTGCGCTTCTGAATCAGCATGATTTCGCCATAGGCATAGAATGTGGATGCGAAAGTGGCGGCGCCTGGCACACGGTAGTCGAAATCGCAGCGTCCCCACGGCGTAACTGACGTATGGACATCACAGTATGCCGCGCTGAAATGGAATTTCTCCTGAAGAATCGGCGAGAGCTTTTCGCAGAACTCAACGGCGTATTGCGGCTTGGGACCATAGCATCGCATCCAAGCGCGCTGCAGCTGTCCATTGCTTTGGCGTGAGACTCTATCGATGTCCCAATATTCATTCACAGGAGCGAAATCCGTGAAATTATTGTATGGTCCGAAGATGTAGCCCAATGTGTTCTGCATGAAATCTGAAAAGTCCCGCAATCCTTCGTCGCCGCCTTTGCCAGGCGCCGCTTTCGTGCGGAAGGTGAAGCTCTCGCCACCGTCGCGCCAGTCAGTCTCATGGTTTGTGACAATTATTTTTCGCATCCCGTGACGCCAGATGTTTCGCCAATAAGCCTTGTCGTCGTCACGATTCGTCGGAGTATAGGAACTCCATTGATGCGTGCCTGTGATGTGCTTCCAAGGCGAAGGTGGATTGGCGATTGTGGGAAGCGTCTCTTCGAATTTGGGGCTGACGGTCACGAAGAAGCGCTCGAAGCAATCGTTTCGGATTCCATCGGTCTTCGGAATATAATAGGTTCCTCCATTGGAATAGGCTATGCCATCATCCGTTATTTTATTTTCACCTTTGGGAAGACTGCTGTTGGAACGATACCAGTCGATGTGGGCCGAATAGAAAAGCGGACCTTCCGCGCCATCTGAAACTATGGTGCAGGGACGCGGGCCGCTACTGTAATTGTAATATGGAACAAGGACAGCGCGTGGATTCCTCAGCCCCTTTGCACCGCCGAATAGCACGCCGCCGGCCTTTCCGCCGAGGGCTTTCGTATCCACAACAAGACTCTTTCCACGCAGTTCCAGCGCATAGGTGCCCTCGATGGAGTCATCGCCGCAGGAAAAACGCCATTCGGTGACGACTTTATCGCCCTTGACGTCCGTGCTAAGCAATTCGGCGCGTTCTGGTTGGCGTACATCATTGTCATCCGCAGGGAAGCAGACACCGCCGCCGAAGAGCGGCTGAATCCATTCGCCGTCATTCCAGCGCATTCGGATGTCGTCCCAACGTCCGCTGACAGGAGAGTATTGCACCTCCAGCGTGCCGTCCATGCCGTCATAGCGCCATGTGAACGCGTCGTTTTCGCTTGATACCAGTCGGCTTGTGCTGTCTGGTGCTGCGCTGTCCGGAAGGATGGTTTCTTCACGTGTAGGAAACGGCAGACGGCCTGCTCCTGTGTTGGCGCCGACGCCCTGGCCGGGGAACATCTCTATGCCGCGCTTCGGACGTGGCTGGAACACCAGCGGACGATGCTCTTCCTTGCGCAAGGTCAGACTGTCGAAATAGATTGCGCTCTCTTCTTGATTCGTATCGCCGTCCACTCTGAAACCGATGAATCTCACGCCTGGCGCATTAAGCGTAGCGCGCTCTTCTTCAGAGAGATAATGAATTGTGAGAAACCAGAACCTCCATCTGACGTTGCCGTCATGCATTCCGACGGAATATTCCGTTCCATCCGCCAGAAGGAACAGCGCATGAATCGTCACCCATGGGGCGTCTGGTGGCATTTCCCACCCCCAGACGTTGCCGTATATCCAGCAGCCGATCAGATCGAATTCCGCGGGAATCGGACGTGGCGCCGCAAGGCGCAGATCCACCTGCGGATTTTCGTCTTCTCCTGTGGCGCGGTAGGTCAGCTTGCCGACATATTTGCCGAACAACGGCTGCTCCTGGCTGAGTTCGAAGGAGGCGACGGAACCTTTCGTTGCTATCGTCCATTCCGCGGAATCCTCGAAATCCACCAGCGCGGGGCACTCGTCTTCATAGCGTCCAGCCCAATCCATTTCGTATGGTCTTACACCGAATGATTCTTCCCCAAGATATGGATATTTCTTGTGTTTTATCTGAGCTGTGAGTGTAAGAGAGACACAAAGAAACACGGCAAATATAAAAAGATTTCTTCTGCAGGCTGTTGTCTTCTTCATCTTTTCTTGGTGAGCTGTCGTGAAATCTGTTTCACAAAATGTGTTTTGGGGGAAAGGCTATGTTCCACAAGAAGGTAGGTACTGCCTACGGCTTGTAAGGCGCCTGACGGCATTAGGAATGCGGCTAAATTCCTATCCGCTTGGGAGATATAGAGTTTTGGGGGAATTCCGCAATTCGAAAGAAATGCTTTGCAGGATTCGAATCCTATGAAAACTTGCAGCTTTACAGGCAGGAACGGTATGTGGCAAATCTAGCGTGAAACGCAAAAAAAGATTGCGGAATCGCTCAAATATAACATTATTCCGTCAGACGGTTGGTTAGTGGGAGTGGCGGGCCATGTGGGAGTGATGGGCCATTCGTGATCAAGGCAAGTCCGTGAGTTGGCTGGATTTGCATATTTGTAAAGCATGATTAAATTAAGGTCAAAAGTGCAGCATGTTTTAATTTGCTGCATGACAGTGTGATTTCTTTTACGTAAGTCGTAGTGAATGAATTCACGTTGTCGGCGCTGTTTGGCAGAGCCGACACGAAATCATGTGAATTTCGGAGTGCAGCATGGAAGGGCTTGTAATTCTTCTTGTCATCTTGATTGTAGGCGTCATCGGATTTGTCGTGCCTGGACTTTTGATTGCATTGAACTCGAAGGTTGGCGACATTTCCGCTGCGCTGGAGCGCATTGCGGCGCGTCTGGAGGGCAGTGCGGCGGTTTCGCAGAACGCTCCTGAACGTTCGGACGCCAGTCTGTCAGAGGCGGAGCAGGACATAGCCTCCTATCGTCGTCGCGCCTATCGTGCATCCTGTGACAGCGTTGAAGAAGCAGCGCAGCCGCTGGCGGAATCAACGGAACCGACCGATTCCAATGCATCTCAGAGCACGATGTCGGAACGTCCTGCCACTGAAATCGAAAATCCAGTTGATCGTTTCCTCTATGGCGAAGGCGTCTCTGAAGAGGAGAATAGTCTGGAAAACGTCTCGACGCATATTGCAGAAGTGGCTGAACGGGAAACGCCGCCCGAACCAAAAATGGAGAAGCCTTCGGAAGACGAGGCGGCTGTGGTCATCGAAGAGTCTTCCGCGATGACGGACGGCACACATGCCCAGGGCTCTTCGGCAGATGTTTCGCAGAATGCACAGAACGACGCAAGTCAAGACGTCACTGCCGCTGCTGTGGCGGAGGATTCGCATGATGCTGATGCTGAAGGCATTGTCTTTGAGGCGGAGATGTCTGCCGCTGCGGACAATGCGTCTTCCGATACACCGCGAAGCAACTTCTCCGAACGCATGAATCAACTCCGCAAATGGCTTGTCTATGGTCGTGCTTATGGTTGCTCGCAAGACGATGCATCCGAAAAACTTGTCGCGACAACATGGCTGCTTCGTATAGGCATTCTCGTCATCTTCTTCGCAGCGGTCTTCCTGCTGCGCCTATCCATAAAAAGCGGACTGCTTTCGCCGGCGGGCCGTCTCTGCCTGAGCTATCTTGGCGGAGCTGCATTGCTAGGCTGGGGCGTGTCAAAAAAAATGCGCGGCCGCTATTGGGTTCTTGGACAGACGCTGATAGGAATAGGTCTTGGACTCTTCTATTTCAGCAGCTATGCAATGACCGCCATGTATCACTTCGTGGAGCCTGTCACTGCCGGCGTGATAATGTTCATGGTGACGCTGACGGCGGGCGTGCTTTCCGATCGTCTGAATTCCATAGCAGTGGCCATGGTGGCCATGGTCGGCGGATACGCCACGCCGCTTATGCTGTCCACCGACAGCAAGAGTCTGGTTGGCCTATGCCTCTATCTGCTTCTGCTGGTCTGCGGCGTGCTATGGCTATCCTATCGTAAGAAATGGGAGCAGCTGGTATGGCTGGGCATACTGTTTACCTATTTCCTCTTCCATCTTGGCATCGCATACAAATTCCATGTCGATGAATTCGGCATCTGCATGATTTCTCTTGTGCTCTATTTCAGCCTTTTCTCGACTTCCGTATTCCTATACAATGTCAGATACGGGCAGGAGGTCACGGCGCTTGAAATAATCGGATTCGTCGCCAATTCCGCGCTCTTCCTGCTTCATGGAATGCTTCTGATTTCACGCATCAACAACGGCGATCGCCTGTATTTCGCGCCGCTGACGCTCGGATTGGCCTTCTTCTATCTGGCGCACGCCGTCTTCTTCGTCCGTAGAAAAAGGGAATCCGAACGCAAACTGCTTTTGGCTTTCTGCGCGCTCTGCGGCGTCTATCTGGCCATGACCGCTCCGATCGTCCTTTCGGGACATTGGCTCGGTGCGGCGTGGGCCTTGCAGGGGTTGCTGATGTTGTGGCTTGGCGTTCGAATGGAAAGCCGTTTCCTGCGGTGCTGCGGATGGATTCTTTACACCATGACGCTTGCGAGTCTCTGTCTCGATTTCACAAACTACGGCTATCTCTACCGCAATGGAGGGCAGGGCGCGAGTTTCTGGGCTGACGTCTTTGCGCGAATCTGCCAATATGGAATTCCAGTCGCGTGTTTTGCTTTCGGCGGAAAATTGACGCGCGAGCTGCCGCAGACGGTGCTCGGACAGGACGAAAACGACACGGATTCCAATGCGACTGAGGCGCCTTTGTCGGCAGTTTCCGTGTCAGGCATCATGCTCAATGTCGCATTTGCGCTTCTTATGGTTTTCCTACTATGCGAATGCTACGTGGACTTCCGGTTCCTGAATGGTGCATATAGACCATTTGCGTTGACGATCGTTCTGTCGGCTGGAACTCTTGCCGCATTCATCGCGTGGCATAGACGGATGCCTGGATTCTGGTACGGCACTTTCCTGGTCGTTCTGCTTGGACTTGTCTGCAAATGCGTTTTGGCGGACTACATTTCATACGGCGTTGTTCAGCGCATGAATTACAGATACATCTTCTCTTGGAACGACAGCGTCGGAAACATCCTGAATTTTGCAACGATGCTTACTGCGGGGCATTTCCTGCGCCGCATGCTCTCGGACAACGAACGGGAGAAGAAGCTCGGCATGTGTTGCAGCTGCCTCTGGCCAATCTTGCTTTTCCTCTTCTCCACGACTGAATTGAGAGTCATTTTGCATCACAATCTCCCTGAACTTGAAGTCGGCGGCATTTCCGTCCTCTGGGCGGCTTTCGCGTTCGCCGCAATCTACTATGGCGTCTCCCATGGCATCCGTCTGGTGCGTTATGTCGGTCTTGGACTCTTTTTGGTGGTCGTGCTGAAGGTCTTCTTCTGCGACATGGCCAGACTGGAGGCCGTCTGGCGCGTGGGGGCCTTCCTTGCTTTCGGCATCCTCTTGATCGGTGCCGCATTCGTCTATCTCAAGTACTGGCGGAGTGCTAGTGAAAACACCTCCAAGGAGGAGGAGTGATGAAAAGATTTTCCTTACTGTCGTTTGTCGTTTGCGCTGTTCTCTTTGCTGGAGAATGGACCTTCTCGCCGCAGATTCCTGCACAGCAGAGCCGACTTGTGCGCATGAGGCTTAAAGCGGACGAAATCGCATGGCTTGGCGAGAGGACGGATTGGCTGCGCCTGCGGGACAAATTCGGTATGGAGGTCCCGTACGCGATTTCCATGGAGATGGAAACGACCAGCGTGGCGACGGAGCGCGCATTTCCATGCGATGTCACGCAAATACGCACGCTTGACGACGGCAGCGTGGAAATCCTCTGTGAACTGAAAGATGCAAAGGCACCGGAAAAGCTGACCATGAGATTCTCCACGAAAATGCATGATTTCGAGGAGCAGGTCCAGATTTTCGGAGAGACCACGAACGGCTGGAAGACACTATGCGACGATGGATTCATCTTTGACAGCAGTCGTCTGCCCAATCTACGCAATCTTGACGTCGCCTTCCAGCGTGCCGAATGTCTCAGATTTCGCATTCTGCTTTCGCAGGGCAGTTTTGAATACAAGAATGCCTTGCGGCATATTGTGGCCAGCGAGAGCTCGACAGCGGGAACCGAACGAAGCGAAGCCACCGATATGGAGGTGAGGGACTTCAAGATGGACGGCTTCGAAGTGCGTGGCGTCGTGGAGACGCAAAGAAGCGGTGCACCATGCCTGGTGCCGATTCCTGCGCGTTCGTTGGTCCATGGTTCTTCGCGCTACGAGTATATCGTCACGCCGAGTTTCTATCCTGTCTATGGCTTGAAACTGGACAGCGACAGCGACTATTTCAGCAGGAAGCTACGCATCTTCCGCGAGGACTCGAACGGCGGTGGCGCCTCTTTTGTTCAGGATGCCGTCATCAATCGTCTGCGACTAAGCGGCTTCTCGCAGGAGGAGACCAGTGTGCGTTTCTCTCCTGTGAACAACGGTAATCTTAGGCTGGAGTTCGATTCGGACGTGGCGATTCCTCTCGAACTCTCCAGC